>NZ_DDNS01000002.1:21627-54814 GCF_002341255.1 Psychrobacter sp. UBA2514 | reverse complement strand
GAATGTTCAACACGCCCTAATACCAGTCTTAAACTAATAGATGATTGTTTAGTGGCGGAAATGACGCATGCCAGTGAATACCATCGCAATACCGTGCTCATTAGCGGCTGCAATGGTCTCATCATCACGCATAGAGCCACCTGGCTGGATAATAGCTGAGATACCTACTTCAGCAGCATTATCGATGCCATCACGGAATGGGAAGAAGGCATCTGAGGCCATAACGGCACCTTCAGTGGCCAGTCCAGCATGCTCTGCTTTGATAGCAGCGATACGGGCTGAGTTAACGCGGCTCATTTGACCTGCACCAACACCGATAGTACGTTGACCTTTCGCATAAACAATGGCATTCGATTTGACGTATTTTGCCACGTTCCAGCTGAACAACAGATCTGCCACTTGCGCTTCAGTTGGTTGAACGTCCGTCACGATTTTTAGATCGTTTGCCGTAATCAAACCAAGGTCTTGCTCTTGTACGAGTAGGCCGCCATTGACGCGTTTGTAATCAAGCTGACTATCACGCTGATCTGGTGCTGGTAGTTCACCACATACTAATACGCGTACGTTTTTCTTAGTAGCAGTCGCTTCAAGTACACCGTCTTCAATGCTGGGTGCAATGATGACTTCTACAAATTGATTATCGATAATGGCTTTTGCAGCAGCAAGCGTCAGTGGACGGTTGAAGGCGATAATGCCGCCAAAAGATGACTCAGGATCGGTGCTAAAAGCAGTGCGATAAGCAGCTACTTGCTCATTATCTACCGCGACACCGCAAGGATTGGCGTGCTTAACGATAACGCAAGCTGGTGCACTAAAGGCTTTAACACACTCAAGGGCTGCGTCAGTATCAGCAATATTA
The DNA here is from genome assembly GCF_002341255.1 of Psychrobacter sp. UBA2514. NCBI lineage: Bacteria > Pseudomonadati > Pseudomonadota > Gammaproteobacteria > Moraxellales > Moraxellaceae > Psychrobacter > Psychrobacter sp. UBA2514. The sequence goes on along the minus strand of NZ_DDNS01000002.1, from coordinate 53,955 downwards.
TTGTATGATAGGGCCTTACCTTGCAGTTGCTTAGCCGTTGCAATAGAAGCTTGCTGGCTTTTTAAAGGATGATTTTCAGTGTAGAAAGCAGCGTTTTGATGTGGGTTTTCGCCATAGCGCAGATCTTGCGCTTTTTCTAGTTGTACATTAAATGTGCGTGGGAAGTTTTCTGGTTCCTGCGTCTCATTGACACGGCTGCCTAAGAAGTTGGCAATCATACCATCGTACTGCGCAGTATGCTCAAAGGCTTTAACTGCTAAATCATAGCGTAGAGCCGTTGTCAATTCAGTGCCACCATTTAAAGCAGTCAGTACGCGATCATAATCAGCAGGATCGGTCACGATGCCTACATGGGCATGATTTTTTGCTGCTGATCGTACCATGGTAGGGCCACCAATATCGATATTTTCGATAGCATCGTTCATCGTCACGTCAGCACGTGCGATCGTTTCAGCAAATGGATATAAATTCACAACAACCAAGTCAATACGCTCGATTGCGTGCTCATTCATCACAGCATCGTCCGTACCACGACGTCCCAAGATACCACCATGAATTTTAGGATGCAGGGTCTTAACACGGCCATCCATCATTTCAGGAAAGCCCGTATAGTCAGACACTTCCGTCACAGCGACATTATTTTCTGTAAGTAATCGATAGGTACCGCCAGTAGAGAGTAAGCCAAAACCTGCTTTAATAAGGCCTTGAGCAAACTCAACGATATTGGATTTATCAGAGACCGAGAGTAGGGCAAGTGGGGTTGTACTCATAAAAAATCTTCCATAAAAAAAGCCTGACGTAAACGTCTGGCAAGGTGATGATGGCAACAACGGTAGACTATATCGCGATAGATAAAGCCATGCACATTGAATTGCCATGCATGATGATTAGTAATAATGGGTGAGCACATATAACAGTGCTACATTAAGTCGTAAGTTTTGAGTTTTTTGCGTAAAGTGCCACGATTGAGGCCTAAGATTTGTGCACACTTAGTTTGATTGCCGCGAGTTTTTTCTAGAACCACTGACAATAGAGGCTCTTCGACTTGCTTTAAGATAAGCTCGTACAAGTCGGTAGGCATCTCATCACCTAGCATAGCGAAATACTGGCGAACGACGCGCTCAACATGTACACGCAAAGGCTGCTGTGCGCTACTCGCAGTACTTTCTAACGGGAACTCAACATCGTGAGCGACATGGTGATGATCTTCTTTATTATAGTCGGCAGGATGCTCAGAGCTCTTAGCAAAATGATGGGCATGATGCTGTGCATGAGGTGCCATAAGATAATATCCTTGAAATGAAAAAAGAGTCAAACCATAAGATGTCAGAATAATAGTATATCAAATTAATATCGTTTAGCGCTGACAGATTGACGGCTATCTTAAAGTCAGCGATATGTCAGGCTCATTCTATTGCTAAAAATAGCATTCAATAAAGTGGTGTCATCGTAATTTCGCGAATTTGTGCATTGTCAACAGGTATGGTAAATAGTAGTTGTCTGTTATTACTAGCAGCTAGCTGGCTTGGCTTACCCAATAAATAGTCGTTAGGCGCTGCTATAAACTCTCCAATGAGGTTGTCTGTCCCATAAACACTGACTTTTATATTTGGATAGAGCTGTGCTTTTGTGCTTTGGTTGTTCAATATCGCGCTGATATCGCTAAATGTACCTGTGGTTTTAATTTGACTTGGTCGATCACTTGGATTGGTAATAGTCAAAGCTGTCAGATCAGCGCTTGGTAAGCTACATGCCGCAATAGAGCATACCGTTTGGAGGCGCTGCGCATTGGCAGGGTTTTTGACTAACGTCTCTAGGTTAAACATAACATACTGCGCGGCAAGCAATAGTGCTAATACTAAGCATCCCAGTATCCAGAGAATAGAAGCAATTGAATGTGTTGTGGCTGTTGGCGCAAACTGTGCTTGTGCCTTGTTTGCACGTTCTGTCACAGAATTTTCTTCGTCCCTAAGAGGTACACCCATATCTATCAGTAGTTGTGATAAATCTGTGCTATCTACTGATTTGGCTTCGCGTTTATTCTGTTCCTCAAGAAGTGCTTCTAGCCATGAGTCATCAGCTGTGTCGTTGATGCTCGCATGAATGTCATTGGCAGCAGTTGAGCTCAGTACTTCTTGAGTCATTGAGGAATGTTCTGTTGTAGTATGCTCGGTAGGGGATGCTACAAATTGCTCTTGGCTTTTATTATTGGTTTTAGAAAGTGTGTTTGTCGCGTTGTCAGTCGCCGTCGCAGCATTGGTATCGCTCACTTGCGTCAACCAAGCATCCATGCTGTCTAGTGAGTCGTATTCTACAATGCTGTCTTCTGGCTCATCGATATCCATATCATCATAGATTAAGTCATCATGAATCAATATATCAGCTGAACGTTTTTTATGGAGTGAGGACTTTGCAGTATTTGATATATTAGATGCTTGATTACGACTATTGGTGGAGCTTTCAGGTCGATTACTCAGCTTGGATTGAGTCTCGTGATGTGCTGTAGCAGTATGTTGAGAGGAGGAGCTGTTGGAGGTATCAGGGGTTACGATAAGGTGTTGATTGACCGAAAAACTTTTTTGGCACTGAGTACAGTTAATAGTAGCATTGGCTTTATTTAGTTGATTCTGTTGCACTTTAAAGCAAGCTTGGCAATGAGGGCACTGGGTTTTCATTGGGGTGGTCATAGGGTCGAATCCAAAAAAGTATGGTTATCTATACCGCTTAGCCACTCACCAACAGCTACCATGCTTTTTGAAATTCTATAAATCATGAGCAACGACAGAGTGGCGCCAAACCTGTGACGTTTGACTGCCCTCTATCGTAACAGATGTAATTAAATGTTGCTAGCTAGTAAATGTACCAGATAAACGCTGCCAATGCTGGTCCTCTTGCGCGGTAAAGGCATGCTTTGGATCGAGTGCAAAATAGGGTCGATAAGCTTCCATGACTTGTTCAGTCTGTGACTCGATTAAACCGGCCAGTACGATTCGACCTTTTGGTGCAATCAGGGTTGAGAAATAAGGGGCCAAACTAATCAATGGTTTGGCCAAAATATTGGCGACAATCACTTCTACAGGCAAAACATCATGTTGTGAGCAGTAATCTGTGAACTCTTCAGGCAAGAACGCTTGCAGACGGTCACCGACATGATTACGCTCGGCATTTTGATTGGTTGCGAGTACAGCTTGTGGATCGATATCGACTGCATACACTTGGCGTGCACCTAATAATAGAGCGGCGATACCCAAGATGCCTGAGCCGCAGCCATAGTCGATGACCACTTTATCTGTCAGGTCTTGCTCTGTTAACCAGTCAAGACAAAGACGAGTCGTGGCATGATAGCCAGTACCGAAAGCTAAGCCTGGATCCATAATGATATTGGTCGCCTCTGGATTGGGCGGTGTGAGCCAGTCTGGCACAATCCACAAGTCATTAGCGCATTCGATAGGATGGTAGTTACTCATCCATTCGCGCTCCCAATCCTTGTCATCAACAGCCGTTAGCCAGATATGAGTAGCCTGTACTTGTGCGGCAATTTCATGACTCAGCTGCTCAACTGCTTGACGGCTACCATCATCAGTGGTGGCATCAAATAGCCCTGTCAGTATGACTTCATCCCATAGCGGTGACTCACCGGGAAGTGGTTCAAACAAAGGCTGATCACCTGCATCATCTAAGGCAATAGATAGTGCGCCAGCTTCTAATAAAAGCGCTTCAGCCAAATCGACGTTTGATTTTTCACATTGTAAATGCAGTTGTTGCCATGCCATAACGATAACCCTAAGCTAAAAAAAATAAATGTATGTTTTGGATAAATGATAACTGTAGTGAGCGGTTATTAGCGTAAAGCTCGTCTTGCTTCACTAACGATGCGTGAGTTACCTTGAGCTTGCCCTGATTGTAAAATGATTTGCCACAGCGCTCGTCTGCGACTGGCATTTTTAGAAACACTAAGGCCACGACGTGCCATCGCTTCTGCCTTACGAGGTTGGTTCTTTTTCAATGCCACTTGCGCCAGATAAAAATATACGGCAGACGATTTGGGTGCCAAGCGCTGTGCACGGGTAAAGCTATTTTCAGCATTCGTTAATTGTCCTGATTTCAGTTGATTAACGCCTACCTGCATCAAGTTACGAAATGCAGGCAAGTTACTGTTATTACTTGCTGATTGTTGAGAGCGTTGCTGTGAGTTTTTTCTTGCCTGCTCTAGTAGATCATTGTGTGACGGTGCTGAGGGCTCAGAGATGATATAGTCATTGCGCGATGGTATGGCAATACCCAGATTAGGCTCTGTCACCACTGGAGTAGGCGGCTCAAATACAGGCGTTTCTTGTGTCAATGGGTTCGGCGACTCGAGCTTTTCGGGTGGAGTATAAGGCTCAATAGGGTATTCGTTCTCATCATCTGCTTCAACGATGGGTGCCTGAGTCACAGTGGTGGTCGATGTCACTGGCGGCTGTGATGATGGGGTTGTTTGAATAGGTGTTGTTTTCATCGCAGCTGAGCTATCTGGCGCAGTCTGGCATGCGCTGAGACTTAGCATACTACAAACAATGCCACCTACAACTAGGGTATTCACTGACGCAAATTTTTTCTGCCGCCAAGACAATGTTTGTGTCACAGAGGCAGACTGCTGTAGAAATGAGACCATATTGAGACCTTTTTTAAATATCAGACGCTACATATTAAAAACAATGTTAAAACCATTCAATAGCACGGTCATACCATGTGTCAGCACGATTTTGACCTTCATTACTTTGTCCATTACTGTCTTCTGAATCACCAGCATCAACCGCTTCACCGTTTGGGATATCTAAACCTTCGCGACGACGTTGCTCATTGATCGCGCTCTGCTGATTTTGGAATTGAGATTGCTCGCGAGCACGGTCTTGTTGATACAAGCTAAGCGCGCAGCTACTGGCTTCCTCTGGTAAATGTGCTGACATGACAGGTAAGTAGCGAGCATTGGCACAACGTTCGTTAGACAGCTTGCCTGAGTTGTTCTCGAGCCACAACCATTCGATACCTTCTGGCTCTGGTAGCGCTACTGGAGTGAGTTTGAGGCGTTTCATATAATCGACCCAAACCGGTAGAGCACCAGTACCACCACTCAAGCCAATGGGCTTGTTGTCATCACGACCAACCCAAACAACACTGACGTAGTTGCCACTGTAGCCTGCAAACCAAGCATCACGGTAGTCGTTTGTCGTGCCCGTTTTGCCGGCGAGATTCAGATTGCTGCCAAGTGATTGAGCCCGTCTGGCGCTACCGTTTGACACCACTTGTTGTAGCGCATAGTTGGTCAAAAAGTTGGTCTCAGGTGGAATACTGCGCTGAGTATTGAGTCCGGTACGCTGCAAAATACGACCGCGATCATCAATAACCGTGCGAATACTATGAATAGGTGTGCGGAAACCGCCAGTCGCAAAGACTTGGTAAATACCTAACATGTCCATCGGGCTCAGATTGACAGACCCTAATAGCGCCGATGGGTATGCTGGTATTTCTTCTTTAACCCCCATGCGTTTTAGCTGTTTGGCAAAAGTATCAACCCCAAATTCCATACCTAAGCGTACCGCCGCTTGGTTATAAGATTGCGACAGTCCTGTGGTCAGTGGTACATAGCCATGATCACGGTTGTCATAATTCTTAGGACTCCAATCGGTACCATCATTCAGATTGACTGTGATAGGTGAGTCATCCACCGAGCTTGCTAAGTTATAACGACCACTCTCAAGCGCGGTCATATAAATGATTGGCTTCAATAAAGAGCCGACTTGACGCTTGGCATCGACGGCGCGGTTAAAGCCCGTGAACTCACTGCCACTACCAACGACAGAGACCAATTCGCCAGTCTCAGGATTGGCACTGACGAGCGCGCCTTGTAAGTCTTTAGTCTTGCTACCTCTACGGCGCAGCTCGCCCAGTTTTCTATCAACTGCCTTATCTGCTGCCAACTGAGCAATAGGGTCTAGGGTACTAATGATGATTAGACCTTCATTTTTGAGATCATCAGAGTAATAGACATCATTGAGCTCACGTTTGACGATGTCCAAGAAATCAGGGAACTGGCTCTTGCCCTCAGCAGGCTTGTCCACGATACCGAGCGGCTGTTTTAAGGCTTTGTCATAGTCCTCTTGACTTAGCGTGCCCATTGCGAACATGTTACCAAGCACCACGTCACGACGAGCTTTTGAATCATTTGGATTACGACGTGGGTTGTAAATACTTGGGCCTTTTGCCATACCAACTAGCATGGCTTGCTGATCTATACGCAGCTCGTTAAGTGGTTTATCAAAATAGAACTGTGAGGCCAAACCAAAACCATTGATAGAGCGATTGCCGTTTTGACCCAGATAAATTTCGTTCAAATAAGTCTGTAAAATTTCATCTTTACTATAATGCAGCTCAAGCAGTACCGCCATCAACGCCTCATTGGCTTTGCGTTTTAGGGTGCGATCAGAGTTGAGGTAAAAGTTTTTGATCAGCTGCTGGGTGATGGTCGAGCCACCTTGCCTAGCACCACCAGTAAAGTTATTGATTACGGCACGGGCGATACCGCGTATCGAGACGCCTTTATGCTCATAAAACGCGCGATCCTCGGTGGCAATCAATGCATCAATCAGTGGCTGAGGCACGTCATCTAAAGAGACAACCATTCGATCTTCGTTACTGTCTGGATAGATACCACCGATACTCACTGGCTCTAGACGAATGATGCCACTTTTGGCAGGTAAGGTGCTTTGAATAGAGTCAACTTTATTGCCAGCAAGGGTCATTTTGATGACTTGCTCAGCATCTATATCGCTTGAGCTATAGGTAAAGCCGCGCGTATGGATAAAATAAGTATTACCCGATCTATGATAAGTGCCAGTACGATCATAAGACTTGTTGCTTTGATAATTAAGCAACTCTAGCCACGTTTTCATCGTATCTCTATCGATATTGGCACCCTGATATAGCTCAAGTGGCTGTGAGTACACTTTAGCTGGAATGTCCCAGCGCTTGCCTTCAAACTTATGGGTAATGGTGCGATCAAGCTTGACCAAATACAGTGCAAATAGCACCATGCCAGCGATGATAGTAATTAAGAGAAGACTACTAAATACCAAGCCGCGCTGCTGTGAAGGTAAGGCATTCATAGCAGGCTTAGATGATGGTGATAGCTTGGTATTTGGTAACTTAAAATTGGATTTTTGCACGGATGTCGCACCATTTTTGGATAAAAAACTGCCTCATAATGACGCAAATTGACAAATTTTTCAATCTATCATCGTTAGCGAGGACATTCATTGGTATTAGACCATAAGCATTGGTACTGCCTAGGGTGATTGCTTGTAGTATAATCTCTACTAAAATACTGATACTTGTAATCAAGTATCAGCATCTTTCAATTGGGCTAATAAACGCCATGTAAGATAACAATCTATGATAAGTACCATGATGTATTTTGTATGAATCCGCCGTTGCTAGTTATTTGCTATTAGTCATTTGTTATCAATATTGTACTACTAACAATAGTGATATTCATGCGATGAAAAGTGGCTCTGTTGCACGACGTACAGTACAGTCAATCAGAGCAAGTTTGCCTTAAACGAATGCATTTTGAGCAAGCCTGTCAAAGGAAGTAAGCGCGACTATGTCTAGTATCCCATCATCAGTATCATCTGCTACCAATCATCCTTATAAAGACAACTCCATCACTGATGGCTTGGTGCTACCCCTTGCTGATCACTGCTTCCATTGCGGTGATCCAGTGCCCAAGCCGCCGTTTCATACTGAGATTCTAGGCAAGTCGCGTGAGATGTGTTGTATGGGCTGTCAGTTAGCAGCTCAGAGCATCGTAGAGGCTGGTCTTGAGCAATATTATCTTGACCGTTCGGAGATTAACCGTACAGCAAGCTTACCGACCCAGCTGACGCGTCTTGAGGTATATGATCATGACGAGATAAAGTCGCAGTTCGTATATGCGCAAGATGGGCTGTCGGTGGCGGAGCTGTCTGTTAATAATTTGCGCTGTGCGGCCTGTACATGGTTGATTGAGTCGCGTCTCGATGAGCTAGAAGGCATTAGTAAGTGTCAGGTGAATTTGACCAACCAGCGTATGCGGGTCATTTGGAATGAAGATAAGTTACCGATTAGCCGCATTTTAGCGGTCATCAATGAGATTGGCTATGATGCCAAGCCTTATCGGCAAGATACCCATGAAGCCATGCTGGCGCGTCATAACAACCAAATGCTATTGCGTCTTGGTATCGCGGCACTCGGTTCAATGCAGGCAATGATGTATGCCGTTGCGCTTTATTTTGGTGAATATAGCGACATGTTGATATTTCAGCGTGACTTTTTGCGTTGGGTGTCTTTATTTGTTAGTACGCCTGTTTTCTTTTATGCCGGTATTCCTTTCTTTACCTCCGCATGGTCAGCGATTCGTGCGCGCCAGGTCAATATGGATGTGCCTGTTAGCCTTGCTTTGATTATCACCTTCTTTGCCAGTTTATATGCCACCATTACTGGGCAAGGGGAGACATACTATGACTCCGTCAGTATGTTTATTTTCTTTTTGCTGGCAGGACGCTATATCGAACATAATGCCCGTCTAAAAGCTGCGACCATGGCCAATGATCTGGTCGTAGTAGAGCCAGTATTGGTACAAAAAGTGGCTGAAGACAAATCAGCAGCAGAGCGTATTTTACAACTGCTGAAAGAAAATGACTCTCAACAAGGTGACGCCATCGAAAATGAGGCAAAAAAGGCATCAGATGCGACGACAGAAATGATGCCTAACTTTATGAAGGGTGTTGATGCCAATGTTCATCAGCTCACATCGGGTATTGCTCAAGATTGGCAGCAGTCACGTCATCAACAAAATGCGTTATCACAGGTAGAGGAAAATATAGCATCAAAGCAGATGGTGACGGCTCATAGCTTGCAAGTGGGTGACATTATTTTGGTTGAAGCGGGTTCTGAGATTATCAGTGACGGTATTTTGTTAAGTCCTACTGCAACAGTCTCGCAAAGCCTACTGACAGGCGAAGGTGATTTAATCATTAAGTCCCAAGGCGATTATATTGTTGGCGGTGCGCAAAACGATAGCCAGCCGTTTGAGATGTTGGTGACGGCATTACCAAAAGACAGTCAAATAGGGCTGATTGATAGACTGATGAACCGCGCCATGAGCGAAAAGCCTAAACTTGCACAGCAAGCAGATAAACTGGCACGTTGGTTTGTGGCGCGTATCTTAGTGCTATCAGTTTTAGTGTTTGTTGGCTGGTACATTGTCGATCCAAGCCAAGCTATTTGGGCAACGGTGGCAGTATTGGTTGCCACTTGTCCTTGCGCCTTGTCATTGGCGACGCCAATTGCTTTGACTGTTTCAACCAATCGTCTGGCAAGCTATGGTTTTTTGACGACGCGCGGGCATACGCTGCAAACATTGGCTGAAATTACACATGTTGCTTTTGATAAAACAGGTACGCTTACTTATGGGAAGCCAAATTTATTAAATATTGAGATAATCGAGCCAGTAAACCAGACTGATTCTGATAACTCAGCATCAACAGCACAAAAAGATAAACTATTGGCAATCGCAGCTGCCCTAGAAGTAGGGAGTCGTCATCCCATTGCACACGCGCTACTTACCGCTGCCTATCAGTTACATCTGCCATCGACGCAGGCCATGCAGTATTATCCCGCAGGCGGGGTAGAAGCCATGATTGATGACATGGTATATCGCATTGGTCATGTGAATTTTGCGTTAGATAAAACCAGTGGCAGTGCCAATGAGGTCAATACGAGCAATGATTTGAACATTGACTTGGCGGCGCAGCGTGCCAGCTCCGCCGTTGTCTTATCGAGCCAGAAACCTGATACAAAGGAATGGCAAGCGCTGGCGTGCTTTTATTTTAATGACAAGGTACGTGATAGTACCCAATCGATGCTCGATACGCTCAAAGGTCTAGGCATTGAGTCTGTGATGTTGACGGGGGACCCAAGCCCGCAAGCGCTCGTGATGGCTGAGAGTTTAGGCATGCAGACCGCTTATAATGGCTTATCACCGACTGACAAGGTCAACCATATCCAGCAGTTACAATCTAAAGGCGCTGTCGTACTGATGGTGGGTGATGGCATCAATGATGCGCCAGTATTGGCAGCGGCAGATGTATCCACCTCAATTGCCGGTGCTGCAGATTTGGCACAAGTATCTAGCGACAGTATTATCTTAAATGGGAAAATTGAGGCCATCACTGCGGCCAAACGTATCTCTGATAAAACCGAACGTATTATTAAGCAAAACTTCCGCTGGGCCTTGGCTTATAATAGTATCGTGCTGATACCAGCGGCTTTAGGGTATGTACCACCATGGCTTGCTGCCATCGGCATGTCACTTAGCTCATTGTTTGTGGTGTTAAACGCGCTACGCCTAAAGCGGGCTTAGTTGAACTATAGCTCTCAAAGTTTGCCCATAAAAAAACCGCCTGCAACTATCAATAGCTAAGGCGATTTTTTTTATACAGATTTACTATCGAATTATTTGATTAGTCTTGTAGATAGCTGAGCAGACGCATAAATTCGATATACATCCAAACTAGCGTGGCAAGAATACCAATGCTGAACAACCATTCGTAGTCTTCTGAGATACCCATAGCAACACCGCGATCGATATTGTCAAAATCTAATAATAGCGTAAAAGAGGCAATAACAATCACAAACAAGCTAAAGCCGATAGCGATAGCACCACCTTCAAACAAGAATGGCAAGGTTGAGCCAAATACTAGAGACAGTACCCACTGTGCTACATAAACTAGCATGATAGCGATAACGGCTGAGGTCACGATAGAACGGAACTTTTCAGTAACTTTTACCAAACCTGAGCGATACAGTCCTAGCATGACTGCTGCTGTGACGAAGGTCGCACACATTGCCGTGACTGGGACGGTTGGATACATTCTCATGAAAAATAATGAGATACCGCCCAAAAAGATACCTTCTAGCAAGGCATAAGGCACCGCCAACGTCTTTGCTTTTTGTGGTTTAAAGGTAATAAAAAGAGCAAGAACAAACGCAGCAATCATGCTACCAAAGGCTGCCATGGTAATAAAACCTTGCGATAAACCTGCCATAAGCGCATAAAAGAAAAAGCCCACACCAGTAATAGCTGATAACCCAAGTAACAGGCTGGTCTTTTGAATAACGCCTTTGACCGTCATTGGATTACCGCCGATCGCAAGTTCTGCGCGACTGACAATAGGATTGGCCATACATAAGTCCTTAATAATAAAATATAAAAATAGAGATGCTGCTACTTTAGCAAAACCGCCGTTATTGTCAACTGTGTTTGCGTGACAGCCGTTACAGCTCAACCTAGTAGTCTCAAAACCCAAGCAGACAAGCAAGCATGAGTAAGGCATCTGATATATTTTATATGGGGCCAGTTACGACAGTTAACAACGATAATTCATAAACATGCTAGTCTAAGCGCGCATTTATCGCTATTATTACCCTGTACTTCACCGTTATACCGAGTCGTTTTATGGAAAACTCAGCGCAGTCAGCAAGATTGCCACACTTACACGAGTCAGAGCTGTTCCACGCTATCAAAAATCCTGCTTTTAGGCGTATTGGTTTGATGGGCCGTGCTGGTAAACGCAGCGTCACGCGAAGTCTGGTACAGATTGCTCAAACCATCAATGAGATGAACTTGACGTTGATCATGGATGTACAAACAGCCAACTTACCAACGCTTAACCTCACAGAAGTAGAAAGAGTCAAAATCGTTAAGCGTGGCTTGATTGGTGAGATTTGCGATTTGGTCATCGTTGTTGGTGGTGATGGGTCGATATTGCATGCTGCCGAAGCATTGGCACGCTACCGTGTCCCAGTATTAGGGGTTAACCGTGGTCGTTTGGGGTTTTTGGCAGATGTAAAGCCCAACGAAGCGGCTTTTAAATTACGCCAAGTATTGATGGGCGATTATCAGCTGGATCATCGGTTTTTATTGACGATGGAGATACGAGAAGGGCGTAAAATCATTCATGAAGACATGGCGCTGAACGACATCGTACTGCACGCTGGTAAATCGGTACATATGATCGATTTTCAGATGAAGATTGATGGACATGATGTTTACAGGCAGCATAGTGATGGCCTGATAGCAGCGACACCGACTGGTTCAACCGCTTATGCTCTATCTGGTGGTGGCCCCATCATTCATCCCAGTATGGATGCGATTTGTCTTGTGCCTATGCACCCACATACGTTGTCTAGTCGCCCGATTGTTGTCAGTGGTAATAGTGAGGTCTGTATTCGTATTCATGAAGACAATCGTACGCAGCCGATGGTCAGCGCAGATGGCAAACCAAGCGTACCGCTTGAGCAAGAACAGCGCTTATATATTCGTAAGCACCCTGATAAGCTCACTTTACTGCATCCGCCTGGATTTGACTTTTATGAAGCCTGTCGTACCAAGCTGCACTGGAACGTACATGCCGAAGAATTCAGTCTGGATGTCGATGATGATATTATAGATGATGAATGAGCGCATCTATTAGAGCATGTTTTCAAATCGTCCAATAGCCATCAAAAAATATGATGAAAAAATAGTAGTGGAGAGTAGGCAAGATGGATAAACAAACAATACTAGCCAGTCTAACACCGGAAGTGGTTGATAAATTCCGCATGGCGATTGAGTTAGGTAAGTGGCCTGATGGTCGCAAAATTACCGCTGAGCAGCGAGAAACTTGTATGCAAGCGGTGATGGTATGGGAGCACGAGCACCTACCTCCTAACGAGCGTATCGGTTATATCCACAAACCAGTAAAAGAGGACGGCGCTACCGTGGGCGCTGAGTGTGATGTCGAGCATGAGCATCATTATCCTAATATGCCGAACCCGAAAGGGGCGGTACAACCTGTGAAGTTTCGTAATAAGTAACGATAACCCGATGAGTCCCTAATAAAAAAGCCACGCTCATGAGCGTGGCTTTTTTATTAATAGTTACATACTAAGTAATACTTAGATCGCAGTTGTATCAACACTAGGACGAATGGTTAGCGGATTTTTTTGCATTAAAAATCCTTGCCAGCCCCAATGCAAAAAGTTGCGAATATTAGCATGGTCAGTACCGTTAGGCGTTGCTTGCACTTTGGCATAATGTTCGCCGAATAGTTTTAGCGTGTCCAGTTGATTCAAACCGTGATGCTTAGCGAATCCAAAAATCTTTGCACTACCTTCATTTTCGCCCGCTGCATTATGGACCATACCGTTGACAAACGGGGCAGGCGAATAGCGATAAAAATCATCGATAAAGCTGATAACATCATTGAATCCAATGGCTTTTTTATTCAAACCATTAAGTAGAGCCGATACATCTGATTGGCGGATACTCATAAATAAATGACCTCAGAGCAGTTTAAAAAATAAAAAATATAATGCTTATGTATGCTCATTAGTCGTTGAGCATTAAGTATTATAAATTAGCGATTGAAGTAGTCTTCGTCATCGAACGACGGCGAAAAATTGCCTTGCTCAAGATGTTGCATGTGCGACTGTACAGAGCGCTCATGCTGAATACGTTGATAAATCTCTTCGCGATGTACGGCAATATCTTTAGGTGCATTCACACCGATACGTACTTGATTGCCCTTGACGCCCAATACCGTCACACTGACTTCATCGCCGATCATTAGCGTTTCGCCCACACGGCGTGTCAAAATTAACATGCGTCACACTCCTTATGTCGCATCAACAGATTATTACTCATCAGATTACTTCTCAATTGCAGAACATCACCGCAGCACTCAGTAAGTAATATATCAATAATTACCATACTCGACATTGTGCAAACCACGGCAATGATAGGTAGATTCATTTAGCCCAAATGAAAGCCCATTATAGGTGGCATAACAGATACTGTCACGGTTTTTCACAAAACTATTGGGTAAATGCTCATTTCAACTATGCTAAAAAATAAAATAGGATCTAAAAAGATCCTATTTTATTTAAGTACTGTTTTTATTTGGAGGCTATTTGTTTAAACGAAATGCTATTTATTTACATACGATGCAAAGTTGTCAATAGCGGTTAATAGATAACCATCAATGCTAAAGCTGTATTTTAACAGTTTTTTGGCCTTATAGCCCAGCGATTTTGCTCTCGCCGTCTTCACGGTCAAGACCAAAGGCAGTGTGCAGTGATTTGACCGCTTTTTCTAAGTGTTGGTCTTGAATCAAAACAGACACTTTGATCTCGCTGGTCGATATCATTTGGATATTGATATTGTTCTCAGCCAATGTTTGGAACATGAGGCTGGCAACTCCTGCGTGTGAGCGCATACCAACACCAACTAGTGAGACTTTGACCACTTCGCTGTTGCCTGATATTTCTTTGGCACCAATCTCGTCTTTGACTTCTTCATTAAGCACTTTTAGCGTCTTGTCCAAGTCAGTACGATTGACCGTGAATGTAAAGTCAGTGGTACCATTATCCGAGAGGTTTTGGACAATCATATCGATTTCGATATTGGCACGACCAATTGGGCTTAAGATAGCAGAGGCGATACCAGGATGATCGGGTACACCGCGCACTAAGATTTTTGCTTCGTCTCGGTTGAATGCGATACCTGAGATGATTGCCTGTTCCATATTGTCTCCTTCGTCTATCGTAATTAGGGTGCCCACGTTGTTTTGAAACTCTTGGTCAAAGCTACCGTCAGTGTTTTCATCAAAGCTAGATAGGACGCGCAGTGGTACGCCGTATTTGCCAGCGAATTCTACTGAGCGAATCTGTAGGATTTTGGAGCCAAGACTTGCCATCTCAAGCATTTCTTCAAAGGTGATTTTTTCAAGCTTTTTGGCTTTTGAGGTTACGCGAGGGTCAGTGGTATAAACGCCATCGACATCAGTATAAATTTGACATTCATCAGCACCCAAAGCCGCTGCAATCGCAACGCCTGTCGTATCAGAACCGCCGCGACCCAATGTGGTTGCATTGCCTTCTTCATCAATACCTTGAAAGCCTGCCACAATGACGATATTGCCGGCATCTAGCTGCTCGCGTATGTTTTTATCATCGATGCTTTCGATACGGGCTTTATTATGGGCGTTATCGGTTTTGATCGCGACTTGACGACCAGTCATTGAACGCGCACCAATACCAAGCTCTTTTATCGCCATCGCGAGTAGCGAGATAGAAACCTGCTCACCGGTTGAGACCATCTGGTCGTATTCACGTGGGTCAGGGTTGTTACTGATTTGGCGTGCTAGATCAATCAAACGGTTGGTTTCGCCGCTCATGGCTGAGACCACGACCACGACTTGATGACCATTGTCATGCCAGCGTTTGACGCGTTTGGCGACGTTTTTGATGCGGTCGATACTGCCCATCGAGGTGCCGCCGTATTTCTGTACTATTAACGCCATAAAAATCTACCTATTATTCATTAATGACCTTTTATTCTCATGGATCAGTCTCAATGCGACACGTTTCCATGCGTGTATAGATAAAGCCAGATTGTAAGAGTTATGCCCTATATGTGTCATTCGTTTATTGGTACTGCATCAACTGTCATGAATGAGCAATATTGTCAAACGTTGACCTTTATACCATATCTACTGCATAACTTTAAGTATCAGTACCGCTTAGATGTATGGCGATTGGTTATAGTTGCTATAACCAATCACGTATCTTATACCCAGTAAACCAAAGTAAGGCGCTGAGTTACTGGGCTTTTTATGATTAGCTAAGCTGGTTTTCAATCCAAGCAGGCAGGGCATTGATGACCGCAGTACTGTTATCAGACTTTGGTGCGCCGCCCTGTGCGTAGTCAGGCTTACCGCCACCTTTACCACCAAGCTCACTGGCTAAATGACGAATGATATCACCCGCTTTGATTTTAGCAGTAACAGATTTTGCGACACTCGAGGCTAGTGCTAATTGGTCATCTTTATCACCAATCAATACAATCACACTATCAGGCAGTTTTGATTTGATATCATCCATCAGCGTACGGATGGATTTACCATCGATACCGTTTAAGGTGCTGAGAAGTACGGGCGTATCTGCAATAGTCTGCACATTATCGAGTAAGTTGGCTGCTTGAGCGCTGGCGATTTTTTGCTCTAAGCGCTCAAGCTGTTTTTCAAGCTCACGTTGCTTATCTGCCATGGTACGCACACGCTGGGCGACCTCAGGACGTTTGACCTTTAGCTGGCTTGCCAACTCGCTTAGTTGCTGCTCGCTTTGCTGAATGTTTTTGACCGCGTTCATGCCCGTGACGGCTTCAATACGGCGAATCCCCGCAGCGATACCTGACTCGCTGGTGATTTTTAGCATACCGATATCGCCAGTACGCTGTACATGTAAACCGCCGCAAAGCTCGATAGAGAAAGGCTTGCGCTGACCATCGACGATACGATCTGTACCCATGGTTAGTACGCGAACGTCAGTGCCGTACTTTTCGCCAAATAATGCCATCGCGCCTTGATTCATGGCTTCATCGATCGACATGTGTTCAATACGAGCAGGAGTGTTAGCTTGGATTTGCTCATTGACGAGACGCTCTACTCGCATGATTTCAGCAGCACTGACAGGCTTATCATAAGCAAAGTCAAAACGTAAGACGTCGCTTGAGACTAATGAGCCTTTCTGCGTGACTTCATCACCCAAGACTTCTCTTAGTGCTGCATGCAATAGGTGAGTGGCAGAGTGGTTTTTGGCACTGGCTGCACGAATGCTTGAAAGCACGTGGGCATCCGCCGTTTGCTTGGGTTTGATATCACCCATAGTCACCACACCATAATGAATGATGGCTTGACCAGATTTTTTGGTATCTTGTACTTCAAAGACACCTGATTCGGTGCGGATTTCACCAAGCTCACCCACTTGACCGCCGCCTTCAGCATAGAAAGGCGTACGATCCAATACCACAACGCCTTCTGTGCCTTCCGTTAAGCTATCTGCTGGGTTGCCATCTTGATAAAGCGCATCGATGGTCACGCCTTCTTCTTCAAGTTGCTCATAACCAACAAAGACGGTTGGCGTCTCGACTTGGATGACGCTGCTGTAATCGACATCGAACTTACCTGCATCACGAGCACGTTCGCGCTGTGCTTGCATGTGCTCATCAAACTCCGCTTCATCGATGACAATACCGCGCTCACGCGTGATATCCGCGGTCAAATCAACTGGGAAGCCATAGGTGTCGTAGAGTTTAAAGGCCGCTTCGCCAGATAGCGTATCGCCATCTTTTAGACCTTCAAGCTCGCTGGCAAGCAAACGCAGACCTTGTGCCAATGTTTTGGCAAACTGCGCTTCTTCTTTTTGAATCGCATTTTCGATCACGTTTTGTTTTTCTACTAGCTCTGGATAAGCACTGCCCATTTCAGCCACGAGCGGTGTGACCATTTTATAGAAAAACTCACTATCAGCACCAAGCTTGTTGCCATGACGTACCGCACGGCGAATGATACGGCGCAATACATAGCCACGACCTTCGTTGCTCGGTGTGACGCCATCAGCAATCAAAAAGGCCACAGCACGGATATGATCGGCAATGACTTTTAGTGAAGACTGCTGTTCATTGTCAATCTCTAAGATCTCAGCTGCCGCATCCATCAAATGGGTAAACAGATCGATCTCATAGTTACCATGGACGCCTTGCATGATGGCGCTAATACGCTCAAGCCCCATGCCAGTATCGACACTGGGCGCAGGTAGCGGCAATAGCGTGCCATCTTTTTGGCGATTGAACTGCATAAAGACGCAGTTCCAAATCTCGATGTAGCGATCGCCATCTTCTTCTGGCGTACCGGGCAAGCCGCCTTCGATCTCAGCGCCATGGTCATAAAACACTTCGGTGCAAGGGCCACAAGGACCGGTGTCGCCCATGGTCCAAAAATTGTCTGAGGCGTACGGTGCCCCTTTGTTATCACCGATACGAATGATGCGCTCACTTGGCAGACCAATGGTTTTGTGCCAAATATCAAAGGCTTCGTCATCAGTCTCATAAATGGTGACATACAGACGATCTTTATCAATCGCGAGCCACTGATCTGAGGTCAAAAACTCCCAGATATACTCGATACCTGCTTGCTTGAAGTAATCGCCAAACGAGAAGTTACCAAGCATCTCAAAAAACGTATGATGGCGGGCAGTGTAGCCAACATTGTCCAAGTCATTGTGCTTACCACCAGCGCGGACACATTTCTGCGAGGTCACAGCACGTGTATAGTCACGTGGCTCCATGCCCAAAAAGGTTTCTTTAAACTGATTCATACCGGCATTGGTGAATAACAATGTCGGATCATTATGCGGAATCAAGCTAGACGATGAAACTTGGGTGTGCTGCTTGCTTATAAAAAAATCGATAAAGGCTTGGCGAATATCGGCTGAGCGAAATGGCTGGCTCACAGCGGCTCCTTACTGACGGATAGAATTGAGTAAATGACATAAAATAATTTTGCAAGCGATTTTAGCACAAACGCCTAAGCTCTTGGTACAAGAGTTATAACTGCTCGTTATAGTCCATTCATGATTTGCCGCTCATATAGGGTGCATCATGGTGAATTGGTCAAAATTACCGCATCAGTCTCATCAAGCTTGTCTTTGATCAATGGATCAGACTCAATGACCTGCACTGGCAAGTAGCGCAATTGCAATTTAATAGGCAAGTATTTGGGGAAGTTTTCTGCCATATCTTTGGTAATCACATCCTCGATCTGCTGTACATCTTGTGAATTTGGACTGGTCTCACCGCGTACCACGGCACGAATGATTTGAAACGCATTATTCTTATCAAATTGTATGTTGGTCAGTACGTTACCTTGATCGATAAAATGTTCATTAATTGCTTCTTTGACATTGTTTTCAAAGGTCTGCTGCTTGGCATTGCTATTGAGGTTTAGAGTAAGATAAATGCCCAAGCCGACCAGTAACAATAGTGTGACGGCATTTCGACGGAAAAATATCAAATAGGTGCCCGATTCATAATCATCATCGACCAAGCGCCTGAAGCCTAAAAACCACAGTACCATGGCATTAGTAAACTGAATGGCAATGATGTTGGTCAGGGCCAATAAGGCAGCACCTAGCCCCATCTGTATCTCGCCATTGGCAAATAAAATGCCACTGGCCGCGAGTGGCGGCACCAAGGCGGTTGCTACAGCAACCCCAACAACGGCGACGGACAGGTGCGGAGACACCATCGCATATGCACCAGCCGTACCGCCAGCCAGTGCAATCATCAAGTCCATAGACGTGGGCTGGGTACGAGACAAAATCTCATTGGTCAGCGGTTGACCTTGATGCAATAGACCCACCACAAAGCCGACCAATATCACTAAAAATACCCCCGCTAACACGGTGAGCAACGACTTACGCAACAGTGGCATACGGTAGTCAATAATCGCTAGGGCGACACCTGTAATCGGACCGAGCATCATGGCGACCAACATCGCGCCAATAACCACTGCGGCTGAATTGGTCACCAAGCCATAACTGGCAATAATGGCTGATAGCGTGTTCATTACAAAGTACATTTTACTTGGTAGGGCGTTGGCCTCGATCGTGACACGGACTTCAGGATAGTCTATTTTTTGATCGCTAAACTGCTCGGCCACGAATTGCTTGTAGGATTCTAGCTTGGCCTCTTTTTCATCTTTGATCTTTTCTTCTGACTGTTGCTCGTCGTCATCACTCTCCACATTTTCACCACTAGTGTTTGTCGTTGCAGACTCTGTGGTTAGATGATCATCGACGTCAGCAACGGCAGGATCATTTTCATGGATACTATGATCGATCGAAATGGGTTCGACAGGTTGGCTAACATGAGTGTTGGGTGCTTCGGAAGTATCTGGATCTTCTTGTGTTTGATGAAAAGCCTCAGACGTTGTCTCTGATGCGTGAGCGGCGGTGTCTGCGTTTGGGCTGGATAATTCAGATTGATCTGAATCATCATCAGGCGCGTCTAGCGTGGCAATGACCACATCAGGCTCGGGTGAGGTCATGACGATTTTTGTTTCAGAGAGCGACTCCTCTTCACTGTTTTCGGTTGCATACTCCTGTTCAGTGGTCTGTTCGGGTTCATGAGCATCATCAATCTTTCTCTCAGATGTTTCTTTTGTCATATCAGATGAAATCTGAGAAGCGGTGTCTGGTTTTTTTTGTTGTGACGTGTTATCAGAAGCGGTCATGGCAATTGGGCTTTATTAGTCAGTTGAAATAAAACCATTATTGTAATGAAAAATAAAGGATAAGCTGTCTTTTTTTTGTGCAAAAGCAAAGCGCTAGACATGACATTGGGCAAAATAGAAAGAGGTATCGTAGTAAGGGTGTGATCGAGGGGCTGAATGTAAAGTGGAATCGGAGTAAAAATTTATAAGAAATGAGTATTAATGAAGATAGCGAAATATGAGTGAGAAATACCCTTATGTTAACATGGGTTTTAGAATAAGTCAGCCAAAATGTATGAGGCTGGCGTCTATATTAAATACTTACCTTTAGTAGGGATATGGCGTATAAAGTAACTATACCCACACATAAAGTAAGGATTAAGTCATGAACTGGCCATTATTTGCTGTCATTTACATCATAGCAGGCACTGTCACCACAGGGATTGTCATCATCGGTACGCTCATTATGGGTTTCGATGAGATCGCACATATGCAAATAGCGGTCGCAGTGGGTGCAGCGGCATCTATTCCCATCACCATGTTCTTTGCCAAAAAAATCGGTAGCATCACTGGTAACGAAGATGGTCATAAAGTATAACGGATGATCAGATTTTGGCTTGATGCTCAGATGATGTTGGTTCTAATAGTAAAAACGCTAAAGCGTCGCCAAACGTAAAAAAGACCTCAATAGTGAGGTCTTTTTTGGTAGTAAGTGCTGATTTGGTGATAAATGCTGATAGCAATCTAGGTTAGAGCGTTATTTAAGCTCAACGGTTGCGCCATTTTCGATATTGGCATAAACCTCAAGCACATCCCAGTTGGTCAAGCGGATACAGCCATGTGAGGCTTGGCGACTGATACCTTCAGGTTTTGGTGAGCCATGTAGGCCATATGACGGTTTAGATAAGCCCATCCATACCACACCGACTGGATTGTTTGGTCCTGGTGGCAACATATGGACTTTTTTCTGAGCGCCTTTACCGACTGTGGCCTTATACCATGGCATTTTGACTTTATTGACAATCTTATAAGTACCATGTGGTGACGGCGTGTCATTACTACCAACGGTCGTTGGGTAAGTCGCTACCAGTTGGTTACCATCATAAGCATATAACGTTTTATCAGCTTTGTTAGCGACCACGCGGTTGATTCGTTTGTTTAACGCACCACGGGTATTCAGTACAGTGATGGTCTCACCAGCTTTGTATTCTTTGTTCTTATTGAGTTTATCCAAATAGCGTACGTCCATATGGAAGCGTTCACCAAGCATCTCTTTGATATCTTGATAATACAGCCCTTTCATTTTTGACTTGGCTTCTGCACTAGCAGGCGTGGTGGCAAAGTTGGTGTTGATATCATCATCAGTCAACGTATAAGTGACGAGCACAGGTTTGGTTGCAGGAATGTTCTTAACTAAGGCATCCCACGTTTTTTGATCCATTCTACCTGTGGTTGGCAAGCCTTTCATCGCTTGGAAGTTAGTAAGGGCTTTTTTGCTGTTCATACCCCAGCCACCGTCGATAGGACCAGGAGAGGCATGGTTCCAATCGAGCAACGCTTGCATTTTGATCGTCATGGCTGAGTTGACTTTCATGTTAGGCGACCAGACAGCGTTATTGACTTGTTGTGCGTAATTTGACAAGTTTAATGTGGTATATCTCTTACCATCTTTGTCTTCGATATTTTTGATGGTTGGATCATCACTGAAGTCTTGACGCTTTTCACTCTCCGGTAACTCAAAGGCGAGTGGATCAGATGAGTCGATAGAGGAGACATCGCTGGGTGCAGCGACCGCTTGGCCTTCGCTGATATCATCAGTGCTATCTGACTGCTCATCTTTACGCGTCAACTCAGCAGCGCTCATATTGTCAGCAGCGGGTGCTGGCGTGCTATTTTGAGCATCTTGCTTAGTGTTGATCAGCTGGTTCATGCTATCAACGGGTTTTGCGTTCTCTGTATTTAACTGTACAGTAGCAGCACCATCTGAGCGACTACGATTTTCTTGCACATTGAGGCTCACCTTTTGAGCAAGGCCTGGCATGGCGTTTGCTGTTCGTACTGGCAATGTGCGAGTATTATCGGCAGTGGCGGCAAGTGCGCCAACGCTGGCACTCATGGCAGCGATAGATATAGCAGTAATAATAGGCTTTATTTTCATCATATTGAATCACTTGTGGTTGCTACTAATGCGGCTATTATGCGCATAATTTGGTTGCTTCGCAAACTTTTGGTCTATCTTTTTGCATTTAGAGTGGGTTAAACGTCAACTGCTGACGTATTCGCTACAGTTGAGTAATATTTTAGCCAAAATGTGTACGGCGACAGGCAGGCTGCTTACGCAAACTCCTCATTATTTTCACTATTTTTTGTTTTAGTAAAAATGACAGTGATTGGCGCTATTTGGCGTTTACGTCTATAATGTATGATTAATTTTTTTATTAATAGATCGATTTTTAGCAACAAGCCATTTAACCTGCTAATAGTTAATCCATAAGGTGCGATATGTCAGAAGACCAAACAATGAGTGCAGAAGAGTTTCAAAACCAATACTTCAGTGATGATGAGTCTAAGGGCTTAGAAGGTGAGATGGAGTATGATCTAGAAACTGGACTTCTTGGTGAGGATGGCGAACTTGCTAACTTACATGCCGAGTTAGAAGAAGCACGCGAGCAGCTAGTGAGTATTCGCGACTTTATTCGTTTTTCCGTCACACAATTGCGTAACTATGATGTGGTTGTCGCGCAAGGCACGACCGATGAGTTTGCAGAAGCCTCAGCCATTGTGTTACATTCGTTGTCTTTAGATTGGTCAGCCAATGAGCAGATTTTAGACTGTCGTTTGACCACGTCAGAGAAGCAGGCAGTGCTAGGACTATTAGAAGAGCGCATCGCTGAACGTAAGCCGCTGAGCTATCTGATTAACTTGTCGTATTTCTGCGATTTGCCTTTTTATGTGGATGAGCGCGTGCTTATCCCGCGCTCGCCAATCGCAGAGTTGATTCGTCAGCAGTTCCATCCGTATTTTGAAGTGACTGAACTCGCCAAACCACTGGGTGTCAGCCCGAACGAAAAGTCAGCGGTATTTTATGATCATGGCTTGGATGTGAAGCAGTTGTCGCAGCCTGAGCGTATCTTAGACTTGTGTACTGGCTCTGGTTGTATCGCAATCGCGCTTGCTACCCGTTTCGTTGATGCGTTGGTTGATGCTATCGATATCGATAAAGGCGCGCTGGACGTGGCAATGGTCAATGTCGATCATCATGACCTTGGCCATCAGGTGAACGTAATCGAGTCTGATTTGTTTGCCAAGATACCTGCTGAGAACCAGTATGAGCTTATCGTCACCAATCCACCGTATGTCGATGCGGCTATCATGGCAGATTTGCCGCCTGAGTTTTTATATGAGCCTGAGCATGCATTAGCCGCGGGTCAAGACGGCTTGGATTTGGTACATCGTATTTTATTTGAAGCGTCAGATTACCTTAGCCCAGATGGTTTGCTGGTCTGTGAAGTGGGCGACAGCGAATGGGCATTAAAGCAAGCCTATCCTGAGATTCAGTTTGATTGGTTGAAGTTTGCACATGGCGGACATGGGGTTTTTGCGATTACTTATGATGAATTGGTAGCCAATCGTCAATTGTTTGCCGCTTATGTGCAACTATTAGATAGCATGCAATAGTTGAGTGTGGGTCACAAAATCGAGCATATAAAAACTGATCAGCGATAATCATAAAAGGTTGGTCGAACAACCATCAGTCGCGTTTACTTGTTTAAGGACAATTATGGCAGGCAATAGTATTGGACAGGTTTTTACGGTCACCACGTGCGGTGAGTCACATGGCGCAGGACTTATGGCCATCGTTGATGGCGTACCACCAGGTTTAGCATTATCTGCAGACGATTTACAAGTAGATCTGGATCGTCGCAAACCGGGTACGTCTAAGTATTCAACCCAGCGCCGTGAGTCTGATGAAGTTGAGATTATCTCTGGCGTATTTGAAGGCAAAACCACAGGGACATCCATCGGTCTATTGATTCGCAATACCAATCAAAAATCAAAAGACTATAGCGATATCAAAGATACCTTCCGTCCTGGACATGCCGATTATACTTACAGTATGAAATATGGTTTCCGTGACTATCGTGGTGGTGGTCGTTCGTCAGCGCGTGAGACGGCTATGCGAGTGGCTGCTGGTGCTATCGCTAAGAAGTACTTACAAGAACGGCTGGGCGTACAAATTCGTGGTCATGTGACCCAAATCGGCAATGAGCATAGCAATGTACTAGACCCGAACCAGATCGATTGGGAATTTGTCAATAGCAATCCGTTCTTCTGCGCAGACAAAGAAGCGATTGGCCGTTTTGAGACCTTGATTGACAACTTGCGCCGCGAAGGCACCAGTTGCGGTGCACGCCTTGATATCATTGCGAGCGGTGTACCCGTAGGTCTGGGCGAGCCAGTATTTGATCGTTTAGATGCCGATATCGCTCATGCGATGATGAGTATCAATGCGGTCAAAGGGGTTGAGATTGGCGATGGTATGGCAGTGGCAGGTCAATTTGGACATAGCGCTCGTGATGAGCTGACCCCAGATGGGTTTGCAGCCAATCATGCGGGCGGTGTCTTGGGCGGTATCTCATCAGGCCAAGATATCCGTGTCAGTATCGCGCTAAAACCAACGTCTAGCATTACAACTGCAGGCAAGAGCATCAACACCCAAGGTGAAGCAGTCGATATGCTCACCAAAGGCCGTCATGATCCTTGCGTCGGTGTGCGTGCCACGCCTATTGCCGAAGCGATGCTAGCGATTGTAGTGCTCGATCACTATCTGCGTCACCGTGGTCAGAACGCGGATGTGAAGCCGCCAGTACAATCGATTACTTAGTATTTTTGCTCTAAAGCAATCAGCCCTTTGTTGTTTCCAGTAGTTTGATACTAGAAATGATAAAGGGCTTTTTATGTCCCAATAAAATATAGGTGTTACCTAAAAACAATCAACGTGCTGAGCGAGCAAGATATCAGGCTGCCAATCGATATTCATCAATAGCTACACATTGCTGATGCCGAAAGACCAGTAATAATTGCTGACTAGGAATCGCTAGCCAATGTCCAAACTCAATACTACCGACACCTTGGCTGGATAGTATCTGCGCGCAGTGATGACGGCTGAGGCCGATTAGGTGCTTGATCATAGGATCATCAGTTAATTGACATGACATAAATGTTCTCCTTCTAATCTGCTTTACGAATTTGATGGTTCAATAGATCTTAGTGCTATCGTAAAATAAAGAAGTAGAAATCCTGTGCAGTCATGATGGAAAATTGATGAACTGTTATCAATGCTTATTCTTAAGCCAGGGGCAGGGTAATACTAACCATCACACCAGAACGCTGATTTTTACCAGTATGATTTTTATCAGCGCCAATTTTATTATCATTAGCATGGATATTATCAATAGTTACCTGACCGCCATGATGCTCAATGACTTGCTTCACTAAAGTGAGTCCAAGACCGGTACCTTTTTTGAGAATACTATCGGACTGTTTTGAGTCAGCTTTGTGATGTGCTGAACCTGTATCTAGCGTATAGGTTGTATTCTGATTTTTCACTTGCTGAACAGAATGGCTTTGATGAGATAGGCTAAAATAACGCTCAAAAGCTTTTTCAATAGCATAATCAGGCAATAGCTTTCCATCATTAAATATATCGATGATTACCGTTCGCGCTGTGCTGTGCAACGAGATATCAACAGTGTTATCAGCAAAATGAATGGCATTATCCAGCACATTTTGTAAGACTTGTACCAACCAAAATTGGTCAGCAAACACACTGGTAGAGGCCAATAATTCTGCTGGTAAGTTTGTAGTGTTTGTCATGTGCTGATCATCGATGTATATATCGATAGGTTGTAGATTCTGCTGTTGCTGCTTAGCGGTATTGTCTTTTATTAGAGTCTGTAATAATGGCAGTAGCGGCGTTAGCTGACGACTGAGCTTAAAAGTAGGCTGTTCAACTTTCGCAAGCAACAGTAGTCGGTCGATGAGCTGCTGCATTTTTACGCTTTGCTCACCAACCGTCTCAATGAGCATCTGCCGATCATCCTGATCAAGCATATGACCATCTAGTCCATCATCTTCTAACAGCTCACTACTGGCGCGAATGGCGGTTAAAGGGCTTTTTAACTCGTGAGTGAGCGTATGCACATAATCAGTGACATAAGCACGATTCTCTAGTCGATGCTTCATAGTCTCAATGGTATCTGTCAGGCTGTTTAGCTCTTGACCCAGATAAAAATAGGGTTTTTTGGTGTCCTCTGCCAGCGCACTGGTATATTGAGTCACCAAGGTAATACTTTGCTTGAGCCACCATGCGATGAGACCTGCTAAAATGAGGGCAGCAGTGCTGATGAATAGCACTGTGATGAGCATGCGGTTACGTGTGTCGTCCAAATAAGGTAGCACGCTGGCGACAGGTTTGCCGACGCTGACCACGCCGATAATCTCGCCAGACATATTCTTGATTGGCTGTGCGACATACATGACCGAGCCATCACGCTGCTGGTTATCCCGCAGCGTACTTCTTGCACCGTACTGACCTCTTAATGTGAGATAAACATCATTCCAGCGCCCATAGTTTTGCCCCTCATTATTGTCAGGTTGGGGTAGGGAGTCATATATGACTGTACCATTACTGTCTGTGACATATACCCGAAAGCTGCTATAGCTTTTGGTTTGACTGACAGCGCCTAAGTGCTCGTTAGTCGCCGGTATGCCCACAAATGCAGTATCGAGCTGTGCTTGATACGCTTCATCGTATAGCTCGCCCGTAGCCAATGGCACTTGCAGACTAGCGGCTAGTAATTTACTGGTGTCTAATAGCGTGTCTTCGATGACCTGCTGGGCGGTTGGCTTGACGTAGCCAAACAACTGGGTAAATACAACCACGCCGCATATGATGAGTACCAAAGCGACTGCAAGCCAAATCCTAAAAAAGATACTTAAATTGAGCAGTCGTTTACGTTTAGGAGTTTGCTGCACAGTACCAATGGGATGCAATTTGGCATACCAATTGTTTTGGTCGTTATAAGTATCGCTCTCAGCATTATTGGCATTATGATTCATAAATTAGCAGCTATTATTAAGCTGGACATAATGCGTAACCCAGTCCACGATGTGTATGAATGACTTCAATACTCGTATCAACAGTCGCAAGTTGCTTACGAATCGACTTGATATGGCTGTCTATCGTGCGTGCTAGGCGATGATCAGGATAATCACTAACTGCGTTAAGCAGCTGCTCACGGCTAAAGACTTGATTCGGTGCTTGTAATAATGTGAGTAAAATTTTGCGCTCAGTATTACTAAGTTCCAGCTTTTGCTCTTGCCACGTTAATGAATAATTAAGCGGTTGATAGTGCCAAACGCCGGATTGGTTTTCAAACGTTAATGCTTGTCCTGATAAATTATTCGAGGAGGTGCTTTCAGTGCTGTCATTTGAGCTTACGGTATGAGAGCCTGACTGTTGAATCAGCTGTTCACGTCGCCAAATGGCTTTTAGGCGTGCGACCAATTCACGTGGACTAAAGGGTTTGGCGCAATAATCATCGCCACCCATCTCCAACCCCAAAATACGATCGACCTCATCGCTACGTGCAGTCAAAAATACAATAGGCAAGTCTTTTAAGGCGTCGATATCAGGTGTATGACGTATTTGTTGGCACAGACTCAGACCATCACCATCTGGCAGACCGACATCCATAATGATCGCCGATAGATCTTGTGCTTCATGACTATGCAGCATGGGTAACACACTACTGGCATTATCCAGCCAAATCATCTGCCAGCCTTCGCGCTTGCAGGTAACCTTGAGTGACATGGCAATCGCAGGATCATCTTCTACCAGTAAAATATGGGTCATAGTCTCTACATCATCTTATAATCTTAGTAAATTATCGTAGCACAAAACAGCAGACTGCTCTTGCTGCTACGAGTCAAATGGTGTGAAAAATTAATGGAAAAGTAGGGCGCTAAATAGACAGTTTGTGAGGTAATCATTTTAATGCATTTAACAAAAAGGCCAGCTTAATAAATAAGCTGACCTTGGTAATAAAGATTAAGCATGATTGTCTGCTAATAGACTAAGCGAAAACCTACTTAAGACCTTTGCAGTTGGCATAGTAGCTCACCGTAGCGGGCCAGTCTGAAAAAACGCCTTGGACACCGACATCCTGCGCTAGTACGTCAATATAATTCATCATATCACCATCATTGTTGATAGCATCACCAAGACCGCTATAGTACCAATCGCCACCATCGGTTAATGGTCCTGAACGCTCTATCGACCAAGTAATGATTTTTAGACCATTGGCTTTGGCTTGTTTTGCGTATTCTGATGGTTGCATATTGCCTTTACCGTCAGTAGTGACTAATAACCAAAGCGCCGGTGCAATGGTATTGATGCCACGTGCTTTGATATCAGCCAATGAGTGCTTCCATGTACTTGCGTCATCTTTATTAAAGATTTTATCGTCAGCGGTCTCATTGCTGTCATCAATCAGATAGACGGCATTGGCACCATAAGCTGGCTCGTTTTTGATCCAGTAATCCAGATCTTTTATATTGAATGATTGAGCAAACACATCGCTTGCAGGCACACCCGCTGCCTTATAAGTATCTATCAGTTGTTGGCGGTAATCGTCTAAACGATAGCCGTTGAAGGGCATGGTCACGGCTGGTGCTTTTAGCTCAGGCGTGTGCTTCATGCCTAGCTGGCGTGCCAATGCGATATGCTCTTTTAACGTCAACACCTTACCATTTTGTGAATACAAGTCCGTTCGCCAAGGTGCGGTTGCATTCATATACTCGCTAATACTGGTTGCTTTTTTATTGGCAGCATCCATCTTACCCGTCAAGGTTTTAAATTGAGCGGCACTGATATCTGAGGTGCGGCATTCGATACTATTGGCATTGGTAAGCTTGCCTTTAGCATCCAATATGGGAGGCACAGTGCACTGCTTGGCCAGCGGCGTGGTCAAAATATTAGTCGTGGTGTGTAAGTCATTTTGGGCATGACGACAAACAAGCTCACCGTCATTGGTAAAAGCGACATCACATTCTAAGATGCCAGCACCCATTTGTGCTGACGCCACGTAGCTATCATAAGTATGTTCAGGAAGCTGTAATGGTGCACCTCGATGCGCAATAGAGAAGTCCGTCTTACTTGGTAGTTGCCCTTTGCACGCCTGTAGCTCTTGTTTTAGTGGTCCCTCATCCATATCATTGATCAGGTAAAACGGACGCACGCCATAGGTATATGCGACAGGTGAGGACGGTTGCGGCTGTGATTGCGGTTGCGCTATTGATGAAGATGCTTTTGATGTGAGTGTTGAGCGGCTATCGGTAGTGCAGCCTACTATCAATAGTGAGCTGATCAGTGTTGAAGGTAAGGCGAGATTAATCTTAGCCGACGTCTGTTTACTCAGCTTAAGCACTGATTTATCAAAAATTGTCATGTAAAATGTTCCTGCAAAATTATAAAAAAATCCCATCGGACGTGGGGATAGGAATTAAAAGATTAACGTTTGACTATTGGTTGTTGTTTGCTAATGGTTGTTGTTTGCTAAAAGAAGCTAAAGGTCGTGACATTCTTGTATGAGCTTAGCTTTGTAAGAACTTAACATTAATGCAGATACAATTGTAGGCACATGTACTAAAGAATAGACAATTGACAGTATATAAGCTTGATAGTATTGGGCTTATCGGTCGTAAAATCTTACGTGCCTTCTTATACTGTTCTCATTTTTGCTATTGTCCATTTAGTACCTCACTATTGACCATATTCTCAAACTAACAGATGATATTGACCATATAATGACACATACATTATTTTGACAAAAAACATAGAAATGCTTAGGGCATATCTCACTACATTATTAAGGATAACTATGAGTAACTATTTAGACGCCGTCGTCGTTGAGCACAATCCCTCTCAAAAAAAGATAGATCGCGCAGTGATTTGGCTACACGGCTTAGGTGCTAGCGGTCATGATTTTGAGCCAGTGGTACCGCAGCTTGGCTTGGCTGATGATATGGCAGTACGTTTTATCTTTCCACATGCACCTAAACGCCCAGTCACCGTAAATGGCGGCATGGTGATGCCAGCATGGTACGACATCATAGAGATGAGTCTGGAGCGAAAAGTAGATGTGGCTCAGATTGAAGAGTCTGCTCAGCAGATACAAGATTTGATTAGCCGTGAGATTGAGCGCGGCGTATCACCAGAGCACATCGTTATTGCCGGATTTTCGCAGGGCGGGGCGGTGGCGTATCACGTGGCACTTGGTTACCCAGAGCGCTTAGCTGGCTTGATGACGCTCTCTACCTACTTGGCGACCAATGACAATATTGAGTATAGTGCCGCGAACAAAGACATGCCGATTCTGATTGAGCATGGTACGCATGATCCAGTCGTGCCTGTCATCCTAGGTGAGCAAGCACAGCAGTTACTGTCAGCAAAAGACTATAATGTGTCTTATAATACGTATCCGATGGCACATCAAGTCTGTATGCCGCAGATTCAAAATATTGGTCAGTGGTTAAATACCGTTTTGGCGTAAATTATTAAGCTGTAACGTAATGTAATGCAAGTCTACTATAGGTTGAAAACTTGCCTAATTTTCCTATATAATAAGCGACCTTATTGGGGATGTTCTGGCTTCGACGCTGGTGATGAAACTCAATGATGCATGTCGAGAGTGTATGTCCTCTCGTTAATCAAACATATATTGTTATAGTCGCAAACGACGAAACTTACGCTCTAGCAGCTTAAACCCTGCTTACTTAGTTGCTGATCACCTACAGTTGGTTAACTAAGTTGAAGCGTCCGCATGTAGGCTCGCCACAAGTGATTGTCTCAATTGCTTGGGTTCAAAAGTAGAGAATCGTCCAATCCATCCTGACTGTCGGATCGGTGCGGATTAAATTTAAAGACAGAAACTAAACATGTAGATTCATGAGCGTAATGCTGGCGGACGCGGGTTCAACTCCCGCCATCTCCACCAAACACTGATAAAGGGCTGACCGTCATAGACTGTTAGCCCTTTATTTTGGGCGTTTTTTGACTTTTTCTTACCTTATAAAGTGATGGCTAACATATAGGATGTTGGGGTTATTGTTGGTATTGAAGCTTTTCCAGCTGTTCAATATTAACAAAAAATACTCTGATATCCTTGACCTATATCACGTTACGTAGCATAGATTTCACCATGAAATATCTCGTGCTTATCATCGTCGTAATTAGCTAAAACGCTACTCAAGGCAAGCTAGAATTGCTTTTCAGTATGTCTATTTGTAACCTTCAAGTCGAAAAAATATATTGTAGAAAGTGAATTTATTTGTAAAGTATAAAAATAACAGACTAAAAATGAGGGATTAAACATGCTTATCGAACTACAGGGTAGTAGATTGACTCAGGCAATATTAGAGCGGGATGATAATCAGGTATGGTGTGCTGTGAGCAATGTCAGTGACGATCATGCTATGACAGCCATCGATAATGGGTATTACGAATTATTAGTGTCTATCGTGTCTTTGGGTGATGATGGCTTTGTTTGTGATAAAGGCCATCTATGGCAGTACGCTGTACCCGTTAAAAAGGTCGAGCTTACTCAAGATGACGTAGGCTTATAGTTGAACGAACACGGATGTAACCTGATTGTTTGCCTAAATTGCCTAAATAATCATCTTCATTGTAGGAGTCAGTGGTATGGATAGTGGAATGGTGGGGAGTAAATTGACGCGCTCAATGCTTGAAAGTGGGCATCAAGAAATATGGTGTGCCGTGAGTGATGTGAGCGATGAAGACGCTATGGAAGATCAAGTAGGGAACGACTTTACAGCGTGTATCGTAGATTTTAGGGACGGGCAGTTTTATTGCGCCGCAGATAATGGTTGGTTTCATGCAGTACCGATTGAGGTACGTGCACTAACGCAAAATGAAGTTGGTTTTTAAAAAAACTTATCAAAGTATTTAGGGCGTGTCCCTAGTTCTTGCTATCCCACCATGAACAAAAAACCGATCATTTAATTTGATCGGTTTTTTTGCATTATATGGTATTGCTCAAAGTACCTAAGAAATTTAGGGCGTGTTGAACATTCG
>NZ_DDNS01000002.1:14138-21338 GCF_002341255.1 Psychrobacter sp. UBA2514 | reverse complement strand
GAATGTTCAACACGCCCTAATGAGTTTAGAGCAATTCAACGATTTTTTATTGATGATTAATGTAGTTAGCTGTTTGGTAAATTAGTAGGATAAGGAAAATAGAGTATTAGCAGCAATCTATAAATAATGAACAGCCGTTTATTTTAATGGAGGGCGATCATAATATTATCTTGTCTTGGCACACAATTCTGATTATTCTTAATTGTGGTTTATTTTTAGTATTAGAGGATACATGAATAAAAATAAGCGAACTTTTAACAACGACAGGGAGTGTACTATGTTAGGAAAAATGATGTATCAGCCATTGCTGATCAGTGGTCTAATCGAACACGCTGCCCGCTATCATGGCGATACGGCAGTTTTGTCCAAAGAAGTCGATGGACAAATGACTCATACTAATTGGCTTACGATTTCGAATAATTCAAAGCGACTAGCTAATGCGTTGGCTAAACTGGGACTTAAATCATCAGAGCGCTTAGCCACATTGGCTTGGAACAATCGCCGTCACTTAGAAGCTTGGTATGCGATTTCAGGCAGTGGCATGGTTTGCCACACTATCAATCCACGTCTATTTCCTGAGCAGCTTAGTTACATTATCAATGATGCTGATGACCGCGTGCTATTTTTTGATGTCACATTCCTACCGCTTATCATGGCGATTAAAGAAGATATTAAAGGGATTGAGTACTTTATCTGCTTGAGCGCTCGAGAGGACAGTGTCGTCGCAAAACTGCCTGAGGTATTATTCTTTGATGAGTTATTAGCAGAGCATAATGCTGACTTTGATTGGCCTCAGTTTGATGAAGCCACTGCCAGCTCGCTTTGCTATACCTCAGGAACGACAGGCAATCCTAAAGGGATTTTATATACGCACCGCTCTTCTGTGCTTCATGCGATGGCACTCTGTATGCCGGACGTATCGGGTTTATCTGCGCAAGACGTCCTACTCCCTGTAGTACCGATGTTCCATGTCAACGCGTGGGGAACCCCTTATGCGGCTGCATTAACTGGCTGCTCTCTGATGCTCCCAGGTCCCAATCTGGATGGTGATAGCCTAGTATCTCTCATTGATGATTATAAGGTGACGGTTGCGTTAGGCGTTCCGACGATTTGGCAAAGCCTATTGACCGCTGCTAAAGCCAGAGGCAGTAAGCTTGATAGTATGACGCGGACCATTGTCGGTGGCGCCGCTTGTCCACCATCAGTGATTAAAACGTTTAGAGAAGATTTTAATTGTGATGCGGTACATGGCTGGGGTATGACGGAGACCAGTCCGCTTGGAACGATGAATCAAATAAAAGCTAAGCATAAATCACTGAGTAAAGATGAGATTGACGAGCTACGTAACTCTCAAGGACGTCCACCGTATGGTGTTCAGTTACGTCTCATAGACACTGATGAGCCACTTAAGCCAGTCAAAGAGGATGGAGTGTCTCAGGGTCGCTTGCAGATCAAAGGTCACTGGATTATCAACGATTATTATACAGAGAATCCTGATGCCATTACAGAAGATGGCTGGTTTGACACGGGTGATATTGCAACTATTGATGCTGATGGTTATATGAATATTCGTGACCGATCAAAAGATTTAATTAAGTCTGGTGGAGAATGGATCTCCTCAGTAGAGCTTGAAAATATCGCTGCCGGCCATCCACAGATAAAAATGGCAGCTGCTATCGCCGCAAAACATAAAAAATGGGGAGAACGTCCGGTACTGATTGTGGTAAAAGAAGAGAATGCAGAACTCGATGAGTCACAAGTGCTAAGTTTTTATGAAGATAAAATTGCTAGCTGGCAGATACCTGACAAAGTTATTTTTGTAGAGAACATTTTACTAAACGGTGCCGGAAAAATGGTGAAAAAAGACTTGCGTGATGAGTATGGTGATGCGCTATTAGAGGCGTAGCTTTCTGCTTTTAAGACACCATTCATGATATCCCTGATTGGTGTTAAAAAATCTTAGCCATCAGATACTATGATGGTAATCACGATCAAAAGGTTGTTTATGCTCATAGCGTAGACAACCTTTTTTAGTGTGTTTTTTCTGAGTTACCAAAATAAGCCTTATCGCGCGATGCTCAGTGACTTGGCGACTTGAGATGAAGAGATACCTTTTTCGGTCTATTCTCTCTTTAATAATATCAATTTTGATATCCAGATTATAAACTATAGGTCTTTCAGTTATGATATTTTCCTCACATGCTACTACTCTATTTTAGAAATAGTATTTGCGAAAGCGAGTACGTACTGAGCGTGGTGGTTGCTCAACATGGAGTGTGACAGTGAAAAAGTTCGAAGAAATTTGTCTCATTGTGATTGACGATATCAAGTCTGGACGAAAAAAAGTAGGAGACAAAATACCCTCCATTCGAGCGATGGCCGAAAAACATAAGGTGTCCAAAAACACCGTAATCACGGCTTATAACAAGTTGCTTGAGCAGCACTGGATCAAAGCGCTGCCCAAATCGGGTTTTTATGTGGGAGAGGATTTGTCCAATACACCCATGCTAAACGCGACCCCGTTTTATACAGGTATTGACTTGTTGGAGCAACAAATGGTCAACCAGTCGCATCATAAGCCTGGGGCGGGCCGCTATCCCAAAGAGTACATGGATAAGCTCAACCTTGAGCGCTATTTGGGGCAGGCTAGTGACCGTTTTGGGAGTGAAAGCGCTGAGGTAGCACATTTTGATCGTGGTAATGGCGATCCTGCTGGCAATGTATTACTGCGAGGGCTGTTGGTCGACATCCTAAGCAAGCGCGCTATGACGGTTGAATCGCAAAATGTTCTATTGACCTATGGCACCAATCACAGTTTGGACTTGATCATTCGGCACTTTTTGACCAGCGGCGATCCAGTCATCGTTGAGTCTCCCGGATATTATCCGCTATTTAGTAAGCTTGAATTACATCAAGTCGCTATTAATACCATTAAGCGAACCAAATTGGGCATAGACGCTAATCATTTAGAAGCCCTTATTATTAAATCTCAGCCCAAGATTTTATTTTTGCAGCCTTTTGCACAAAACCCGATGGGTACAGATTTGACGTCTCAGAACATGGCAGAGATTCAGGCATTATGTACTCAATATAATGTGATTATTGTGGAAAACGACCCGTTTTTATTGGCAAGAGACGACGCTGCCAGTTACTTTTTTAATCAAACCTGTCCTGTGATTTATGTCAGTAGTTTTTCAAAAACCGTCTCTGCGTCGATCAGATGTGGTTTTGTCGTCGCCTCCAAATCGGTGATCAAATCACTCACACGGCTTAAGATGATTACGGTGATCAACACCTCATCCATCATGGAAAATATCCTCAACCATCTGATCACCAGTGGCGCTTTGACCAATCATTTGCAAGCGCTCAAGCATCTGTCTGCAGAGAAGTCAGCCACTGCCATCACTCAGCTAAACAAAATCGACGGCCTGACGCTGTATCCGCACAATCCCAGTGGTAATTTTTTGTGGTTTCGTATTCCGATGGACGATAAAAAGGCAGTAGAAGACGCTAAAAATAATAATATTTTCATCGCGCCTGGTAGTCTGTTTTTTCCCTCCGATCCGACGTATTTTGCCTTAAGAGTCAATAAATTCTATATAGACAAAACCACGGTTAAGTTTATTAAAACTGCTATTTTTAATCATCATTAACGCTTATGTTGATGTCTTATTTCAAAGCATACTTTTTGCTTTTGACAGTGTGGGAGATATTTTTTGTTTAATAACATGATACAAAACCTGCCAGTATTTCTTAAAAATGCATCGATAATGACCGATATTTTTGTCATTTTGTTTGATGAATCGCACCGCCCATTTTCCTAGTAACTGCCTGCCATAGCACAGAAATGTGTGCCCAAAACGGGTACAGTTTCCTGTCAAAACGTTCATCTGTACCCTTGGAAGCCTCCTGCACCCGTGATATTTCTAATAAAGCTGATGCCAGTGAGTCACCGATGGAGAGGTGAGCTGGTCGTGATATCACATGGAAGAGATTAACGTTCACAAGGAGAAGGAATGTGTTGGCATTACTTGGGTTTTTGACGATTTTCGTATTTTTGGCGCTCATACTGACCAAAAGGGTGTCCGTCATTGTGGCATTGATTCTTGTGCCTGTCGTTTTTGCTTTAATCGGCGGCTTTGGCGCAGAGCTTGGCGGCTTTATGCTAGACGGCATCGTGGGTGTGGCACCAACGGGTATCATGCTGGGGTTTGCCATTTTATTTTTTGGCGTGATGAACAACGCTGGTTTGTTTGATCCGCTTATCTCGCGGGTATTAACACTGGTCAAAGGCGATCCTGTCAAAATCTGTATCGGCACCGTGGTGATCGCCATGGTGGCGCATTTGGATGGCTCGGGCGCCTCGACGTTTTTAATCACCATTCCAGCCCTACTACCGCTATATGACAAACTGGGTATGAAGCGAATCATACTGGCGGGTTTGGTGGCGCTTGGTGCAGGTACGATGAACATGACGCCTTGGGGCGGCCCAACTGCACGTGCGGCGGCGGCTTTAGAGGTGAGTACCGCGCAGTTATTTAATCCGCTTATTCCTGCGTTTGTGGCAGGTGTAGTTTGGATTGTATTTGTGGCCTACCTTGTGGGTAAAAAAGAGCGCAAACGCTTGGGCGTTCAAGATATGGAGCACAGCCTGCATGATGAGCTGACGGAAGAAGCGCGCGATATGCGTCGCCCCAAGCTATTTTGGTTCAATTTGATATTAACCATAGTTACTATTGTGGCGTTGGTGCAAGTTTGGCTACCGCTGCCGATCGTCTTTATGCTGGCATTCGCCATTGCTGTGCTTATCAATTATCCCAAGCCTAATGACCAAATGGATCAGATCAAGTCGCAATCGGTTGGCATGATTACCGTGGTGTCCATCATTTTTGCGGCAGGTATCTTTACGGGTATTTTATCAGGGACAGAAATGATTTCTGCGATGGCGACGGCGCTGGTGCAGATCATTCCAGACGCGGTGGGTGGTTCGATGGGCGTCATCGTTGCCGTCTTGAGCATGCCTTTAAGCCTCGTCTTTACGCCTGATGCCTATTATTTTGGGGTGATGCCGATTTTGGCACAGACCGCGAGTGCATACGGGCTAGATCCTGTCCAAATTGGTCAAGCGTCTATGCTGGGACAAATGACCACAGGATTCCCGCTCAGTCCGCTGACCGCATCGACGTTCTTGTTGATTGGCCTTGCGGGTGTGGAGCTGAGCGATCATCAAAAGTTTGTCTTTAAATGGGCGTTTGGTACCACGCTGGTCATGGCCATTGTGGCGGTAGTCACGGGCGTGATCATTTAAATAAAATAATCAGGAGTAAGGGATGAAAACCATCAAAATTGGGTCTGGCGCAGGTTATGCTGATGAC
This sequence comes from Psychrobacter sp. UBA2514, assembly GCF_002341255.1. NCBI lineage: Bacteria > Pseudomonadati > Pseudomonadota > Gammaproteobacteria > Moraxellales > Moraxellaceae > Psychrobacter > Psychrobacter sp. UBA2514. The sequence goes on along the minus strand of NZ_DDNS01000002.1, from coordinate 15,963 downwards.
AGATTGACGCCTGCGCTTGATGTTATGACCTACGGCGACGTGGACTATATCGTGTTTGAATGCTTGGCTGAGCGTACCATTGCCATTGCCCAGCAGCGCAAAATGCAGCAGCCAAACGAGGGTTATGACCGTTTACTTAAGTATCGTATGGCGCAAGTACTGCCGCTGTGTGTCGAAAAAAAGGTCAAAGTCATCAGCAATATGGGGGCTGCCAACCCCAAAGCTGCTGCCGAAACAATCAAACAGATCGCCGAGCAGCAAGGGCTTCATGGGTTAAAAATCGCCGCTATCACGGGCGATGATGTGTTTACAGACATTGTGCGTTATCAGAATGAGACGCTGCTGGAAAACAACCGATCTATCAAAGATTTGGGCGACTCTATCGTCTCTGCCAATGCCTATATTGGTGCCAAAGGTATCGTGCAAGCATTGAGCGCTGGCGCAGATATCGTCATCACGGGCCGCGCCGCCGATCCGTCGCTCTTTTTGGCGCCGATGGTGTATGAGTTTGGCTGGTCTTTTGACGATACCGATTTGATGGGCAAAGGCACAATTGCCGGTCATTTGATGGAATGCGGCGCTCAGATTACAGGTGGTTATTTTGCAGATCCTGATTATAAGGAGGTACCTGAGCTTTGGAATGTTGGCTTTCCTATCTTGGCGGTGACAGAGGACGGAGAGTATACCGTGACCAAGCTACCCAATGCTGGCGGGTTGGTCTCTGAGGCGACGGTAAAAGAGCAGTTGCTGTACGAAATTCATGATCCTGCCCGCTATCTTACCCCAGATGTGATTGCTGACTTTTCTAACGTGTCTGTGAAAGCCATTGATAACGATGTGGTTCAAGTGTCTGGCGGATCAGGCAGGCCCAAAACAGGTTTGCTTAAAACCAGCATCGGCTATAAAGACGGCTATATCGCAGAAGCGGAGATCAGCTACGGCGGTTCAGGAGCAGTAAAAAGGGCTATGCTTGCCAAGCGGGTCATTGAAAACAGACTGGCCGCTGAGCATATTAAACCGATTGAGATACGCTATGACTTTATCGGTCTCAATTCGTTATACAGCAATGAGCTTGCCAGCACGGCGGAGGCGGCGGAGGTGCGACTACGAGTGGCGGCGCGTACTGCGGATAAAACCATGGCACAAGCCATCACCCGAGAGGTTGAATCGCTATACACCAATGGCCCTGCAGGAGGCGGTGGTATTCGCTCACACATTCAGGCCATCGTGTCTATCGGCTCCATCTTGATTTCAGAAACCGATACGGACATTACCGTCTCATATTGGGAGGTTAAATAAATGAAACTACGTGAAATTGCGCATTCTCGCACTGGTGACAAAGGCAATATCTCCAATATTTCTCTGATCGCGTTTGAGGAGACTGATTACGAATTGCTCAAAGATAAAGTAACCGCAGCCGTGGTCAAAGACTGGTTCCAAGATATTGTAGCAGGAGAGGTGATTCGTTATGAGTTGCCAAACTTAAAAGCTTTTAACTTTGTTTTGTATGGGGCATTAGGCGGCGGGGTGACCAAGTCACTGGCGCAAGATATGCATGGCAAGAGCTTAAGTTCAAAGCTGCTGGACTTGGACATATAGATAAGAGTTGCGAATCATAGATACAACAAAGCCCCTGATATCAGGGGCTTNNTTGTGTCTACCAATTTCACCACCCGGGCAAAACTTGTGTTATCTAACATGTAAACTAGCTGATAGACTGTCTAGTTACTAGATAAGTGGTCGCTATTATAATCAGTTGAGATAATAATGCAAGCCAAAATTAACGTAAAGTTAATAAATAATTGGAGGCTGGAGTCGGAATCGA
>NZ_DDNS01000002.1:2353-13997 GCF_002341255.1 Psychrobacter sp. UBA2514 | reverse complement strand
GTCGGAATCGAACCGGCGTTAACGGAGTTGCAGTCCGCTGCATGACCACTCTGCCATCCAGCCAATCAAGGTGGACTATATTAGCAAAAATATGCCAAATTACAAGTCATTTTTTGGCTAAAAATAGCTTATTTGTTCACTTGTGCTGATTTTAGTGCTTTTTTATGAGTTTTTTGCGTATTCAGGCTCATCAGCGAGCCGGACTCACTGATGAGAGTACTGATCATTGAGTGTGTACTTTTATAATATCTCTTCGTTATTACGTTTGGCTCGTTTGATATCGCGATAAGTCGCGGTACAAATCAATACCAGCACGCCGAGCGTAATGGCTGGCCAAATTAAAATATATAAGCCGTAGATAAAGACGTTGTCCATGATATCTCCTTATAGTATTTATGAAGGGTTGCCTGTGCAGCTGGTCACATATTGACCAACTGCCAAACCCGCAAGCGGTGTTCGCTACCTGTGTTTATGAAAGCTCAGAGGTCGATGCCTTGGCTTTTTTATCATAATCGCCGACACGTTGATTGATTAAAGCAAAATCAAAATGTTCATCACCCATGAGGCTAACAATGATACAAACGATTGTGCTGGCACCATAGGCCGTTAGTGAGGCCAGTAGTACCATGTACTGACGTAAGAAGCCTGTGGCAAAAATGAGCATCAGTACCAGCGTGATCGCTGCCGCTACCATGCCGATTTTACGACCCAAAAAGCCAAAGACCATCAGTCCAATCACGACTGCGGCGCCCACACTGGCCAGTATTTCAAAGAAAAGGGCAGTAAAGCCTGTCATCGGTAGCAGCTCAAAGCGTACCACACAGAATAGCAGCAGGCCGACGATGACCGCCGAGGTAAAGGCGGTATTGGTCACGCGGTTCCAAAACACACTGGCGATGACCGGAAAAACAATCGCGCCCCACAGCGCCCCTACAAAGACCAACATCACCAAGATATCTAGCTTAAAGCTGGCAAAGATCAGTCCAGCAGCGGTGGCGATAATCATCGTGCTACGACCAACGAGCATCATCGTTTTAGGCTTGACGCGGCCTTTGGCAATGTTTTTACCGTATACATCTGCCATCATAATGGTCGATAATGCCGACAAATCTGAGTCGGCTGTCGATGACAATGAGCCAATGACCAAGATAAAGAACAAGGCGATAAATACAGGGTGCAAGTAAGTGCTGACCATCTGTGGTATGAGGTTGTTCATATTGCCATCTAGTGGCTCGATACCGATGGTCAAAGCCATCAATCCGATCATACCAAGACCGATGACGATGCCAGCATAGCCGACCGTGGCGGTAATAAAGGTCTGTTTAATCTTAGTCTTATCGATCGCAAACAAGCGCTGCGTGATGGTTTGATTACCAATCGCATAAGCAAGTACAGCGACAAAATAGGGCGCTCCTTGCTGAAAAAACGCTTCGGATGAAAAGAAATTCTGCTGTTCAAGCGTGAGGTTAGCGAGGCCATCGACCATGACTTGTGGCCCACCCATCGCAAACAGTACCGCTGGAATAATGACAATACCGATGGCCATCAAAGCGACCAATTGCGCAAAGTCTGTAAAAACGGAAGCACGAAACCCTGAGGTTAGGGTGTAGCTTAGCACCCCGATACCTGCAATCATGACCCCCGTCTGAAACGATAATGGCGATAATACCGACACCAACGCCCCAGCTGCAGTAAAGTTGACCATCAAGCTAATTAAGCTGCCCATAAGGTTGGATATGGCTAAAATTAATTGGCTTGATGAGCCATGGCGGGCGTGGATAAGCTCACCTAAGGTATGACCATCGGGTGCAAGCTCACGAAAGCGCATACCAAAAGGATAGATGAATAAGATCATCAGCGCGCCCCAAAAGCCGTAATGTATCGGCCCTGATACGCCATACTTGTAGCCAGAGGTCGCCGCCGCATAAAACGATGCCGCCCAAATCCAAGTAGCGGTCATACTAGCAGCACCCATGCCAAAGCCGACGCCGTGGCCTGCCACCATAAATCCTGAAGTGGTTTCTTTGTCTTTTTTGATCAGCAATGACAACAAATACGTGCCGCCATAAAACGCTAACAACAATAAAATAATGGTTAACGATGAAAATTGGAACAGTGACTCAGTTTTCAAATTCATACCTCGCGATTATTTTACATAAATAAAAGTTTAATAGTATAACTTTATCCAAAACTGTTAAGAATAAAATAAAGCCCATAAAAGTCTTATGTAGAGGCATCACACAGTGCTAACAGTTGGCCGTCATAAAAAGCGGTCAGCGCCGACCCAAATGCAGCGCGCTGGCGCACTTGGTGTTTTAAGAGTAGATCCTGCAACCTGTAAATGACAACTGTCCATTGACATCATGCCGGTCACTCACTGTTGTACGTCATTTGAAAAAATCACATGCAACAGTGAGCCACGTTTCACAAAAATCGCAGGGCAGTCATCAGCATGCGTCTGTTGATGGGTAGTCCATCACGCTGTCAAGTGGTCATACTTGATAATAGCTGGCTGCTATAGAGCGCTGACAAGGCAGGTATCTACAGCAAAATTATGAATAAGCACTCAGCCATCTGCTGATGACGGTGCTAAGTGTAGACAGCTTTATCGGCTAACATTATGTATAGCCGGCTGAAATACACCCAAGCATGAGCGAATTTTTGCCCATGATTAGGTAATTGACGCATTACCTGTAGTTAAGTATCAAACACGCTACAGCCCTGATGCGTTGCACCATAGGCTCAGTATTTATAAATAAAACTACAGCTATGTTAACTATGTGTAACATACTCGTGCGCTAAGGGTACCCTATTCTGCCGTGAAGCTCAAATCTATCGATCAGTTATTTGTCATAAATGACCAAAAGGCAGAGGCAGACCTCAAGAAAAATGGCATTGACAAATGGGGTTTATGAAAAGGTGTTTGTGAGGGTGTCAATAAGGCTAACATATTGAATGGTGGCAGTATTAAATGACCACTGTGAGGGTATCAAAGTAAACGAATCGGTGATAACGACAGGATTTAGAAAATGTGGTTAGGCAATACTCATCAAATACCAGTGTAGTAGGTGACTCTATTGTCACGCAAAAACCCAGCCAGTCCCAAACCATAGCGCTGGGCGACCCGTACGGCCGTACTGGTGGGCGCAGACATGCCAACGAGCCAAGGGATACGCCCCCGAATCGATTTTTGTACCAACTCAATCGATAATCGTGAGGTCATGAGTACGCAATCAACCTCTACTTTTTGTCGCAGTTGCCAACCGATTAATTTGTCGAGTGCATTGTGACGGCCTACGTCCTCAAACAAGTACAACTGCTGATTGTATATCGTCGCTGCTGCATGCACAGCTCCTGTCAGTTGGTGTGTATGCTGTGTGGCATCTACTTGCTGACGTAGTACTAATAGATAGTCAAGGCTTGGCACGGGTGCCTTATAGCTATGCATGTTTGCTTGTGAATAGTGGCTCAAGTCGGGCAATGCTTGTGTCAGGCCCGTAATACCGCACATACCGCAGCCCGTTCGTCCCGCCAGTTGGCGCTTTTGTGCTTGAATACGCTGATGGCAGCGCTGGTTTAGCACCAGCTCTACGACATAGATATCATAATCTTGAAATTGCTCTAAGCGTTGTTCAATGGAGGCGGATTCAAGATTCCCATCGTTTGAGGATTGAGCAAACTTTTGGTAGCTGGCAATATCTGTAAGATGTGTCACTTCCCAATCAAGCAACTCATGACTGTGCTGAATCAAGCCCTCGCTAAATAAGAACCCAACAGCCAAATACTCTAGTTGGTAAGGGCTGGCCATCAGTACCGCATAATGAATCCCATTAATAACGATTGATACCGCTGCCTCTACTGCCAAACTGGTGGTTTGAGACTCAATACAGCTTTGAGGTATATCGGCTCCATGAGTCTTGTCCGATGGATAATAATGCTTCTGCGCTAAATGTTTGCGAGCGAGCATTGTCTCGGCTGCGCTATTATCATTATCCTCAGATATCTCAGTCATAATCACTCTAGTTTCAGTTGTCTCTGCCATCATAGCCATTTTGCTAGAAGACTCACTTTGCTCAAAATTACTTTCAGTGATCATCACCACTTATACAGGTTCGGCTGTCTGAACACTTGTATTCACACGCTCTAAGATCACGGTCGTCGATTTATATGCTGGGATATGAGAGTCTGGCGCATGGGTATCCAAATCAAACAGGTCGTTACATTCAGGATAATAGGCGGCGACGGCATTGGCGGCGATATCCATCTCAGTCAATATGAGCGGCCCTAGTACGCGCGGCTTGTTTTTATGCGCTGTGTGGCTTGAGCTGCTGGCGTGCCGCGATACCATCACCTGATCTCCTTTTTGCCAGCCTAGGCGGCTGATTTCATCTGGATGCATGAATAGCACATCTCGGCGGTTGGTCTGGCGATAGCGGTCTTTGAATCCAAATATCATCGTATTGAACTGGTCATGACTACGAACGCTGGTCAGTTGCCAAACCTTTTGCGTTGTGTCCTCATGATCAATGTCATGTGTGTCCGCCATTTGGGCAGCGACATAAGTGATAGGGTATTGTGGTACTTCAAACTGAGCTTTGCCACTCTCGGTATTCCATACACGATGACGCGCCGCATGATACAAATGAAACCCGCGCTCATTGGTACGAATGCGCTGATTGAAGTCTTCAAAACCGTTAATAGCTTGGGCGATATAGTCTCGAATGAGATCAAAATCTTCGCTCATGGCAAGCCAAGGAATAGAGGAGTCAGCACCAAGTACGTGTGTCGCAAGCTCCGCTATAATCTTTGCCTCAGACTTTAAGGTATCACTCACAGGTTTAAGCTTACCTTTGGTTGGAACGATTTGACACATTGAATCTTCAATCGTTGCAAACTGCTCACCTTTTGTTGTCAGGATACGCTCAGTACGACCCAGACAAGGCAGAATGACGTTGTTTGCTCCTGGGTATAGCATGGTTTCATTGAGCTTGGTACCGACAAATATGTTGAGCTGAGTGGTGGTTAATGCTTGCTCGATAGCGCTGGTGTCGGGTGCGGCGACCGCATAATTGCCTCCCATGCCCATAAACACTTTTAATTTACCTTCGATAAGGGCTTTGGCGCCTGTGACGACATCATAGCCATGCTCTTTTGGTATAGGACGCTCAAAGACGCGCTCTAGACTGTCTAATAAGGTCTTACTCGGGCGTTCATGGATACCCATGGTACGATCGCCCTGAACGTTGGAGTGACCGCGAACAGGGGAGGCGCCCGCACCATCAATACCAATCATACCCATTAGCAGCAATAAATTGGTAATCATCGCAACATTGTCATCGCCTTGCACATGCTGGGTGATACCCATGCCCCAAGTGCAAATGGTCGCTGAACTATCAGCAACTAGCTTAGCGAGATTGACAATATCTATTTGAGGAATACCGCAGCCAAGCGTGACATCTTCCCAAGTCTGCGCTGTTAGCCATTGTTTCAGCGGTTCAAAACCTGAGGTATGAGTGGTAATAAAATCATGGTTGATTCTATCATTTTCAATCAGCCATTTAGCAATGCCCGTCAATAGCGCGGCATCACCGCCGATTTGAATTTGAATGACATCATCGACCATATCATCACTTTGACCGGCAGCCATATGCGTGGGCTTTTGCGGATTTCTGAACTTGCTTAAACCTTGCTCGCGCATCGGATTAATCGAGATGATGCGGCATCCTTGCTCATGCGCGTGGGCGAGCATCTCGAGCATGCGCGGGTGATTGGTCGCTGGATTTTGTCCAAACATCAATATTAGCTTGGCCTGCTCAAAGTCCTCTAGCATGACTGTCGCTTTACCGATACCTAACTGTTTGCTGAGCATGACGGACGTTGGTTCATGACACATATTTGAGCAATCAGGCAAATTATTGGTGCCAAAACAGCGCACAAATAACTGATATAAGAAGGCTGGCTCGTTGGTCACGCGCCCTGATGTATAAAATAGCGCTTCATCGGGTGAGTCAAGCTGTCCTAGCTGCTCAGCGATTAGGCTATAAGCCGCTTCCCAAGGAATAGGGACATAGCGATCTTGCGCGGCATCATAATAGACAGGCTCTGATAAACGACCACTATGCTCAAGTTCGTAGCCAGACCATCCTTGTAACTCGGTCACGGTATGCCTTGCAAAAAAATCGGCGTCTGCTTTGTGTGTCATGGTCTCACTGGCAATGACCTTGATTCCGTTCTCACAGACATCAATGGTCTTGTGTGATTTATGGTCAGGCCATGCACAGCCAGGGCAGTCGAATCCGCTCTGAGGTTGATTGCTTTTTAGGACACTAAGGCTGCCTCGCAAAAATGTCTGATAGTCCATCAGTTTTTGAGTCGATGAGATCAGCGCAGGCCAACCAGCAGCAGGATGAGAGTAAATAGGAATTTTGCGCATGACAGACCTCATCAATAAATGGCGACATAATGGTGGTGTTTCATCACTATATAATGCCCGCTGTGCCGTGTGTAGCAGTAGTAACCATAGATAACAAAAAACCTTCAAGAAACATCAATTTTCTCGAAGGTTTTAGGAGCAGCTAAAACAGTTATATCTGCTACATAAAATTCATAAGTTGGAGAATATTAGCTTAAAATTAAGCTATCGTCTTCAACCTTTTCGCCGCGTGTTTGCTCGAACATATCTAATAGATCATGCACGGTCATGCCTTTACGAATGTCTCCAGACACATCCAAGACCACTTGCCCTTGGTGTAGCATCACGGTGCGCGTACCATGTGCCAATGCTTGTTGCATAGAGTGGGTCACCATCATGGTGGTGAGCCTATTGTCTGTGACAATTTTATCTGTCAATTCTAAAACAAAGGCGGCAGTTTTTGGATCAAGGGCAGCAGTATGCTCATCGAGCAATAAAATCTTAGAGGGCTGTAGCGATGCCATCAGCAGGCTCACGGCTTGACGTTGACCACCAGAGAGTAGACCCATACGGTCTGTCAAGCGATTTTCTAGTCCCAGTTTTAACACAGACAGTTTTTCACGGAACAAGTCACGGTTGTTTTGATTTAGTGCAAACTTCAAACCGCGCTTGCCGCCACGTTTATAGGCCAAGGCCATGTTTTCTTCGATCGTCAGCGCTTCACAAGTACCTGCCATCGGATCCTGAAAGACACGAGCGACCCAGTGTGCACGTTGATGGGCGGATTTTTTGGTGACATCAATGCCATTTAGCAAGATTGAACCACTATCGACGCGCGTGGTACCGCTTACTGCGTTCAAAAAAGTCGATTTACCTGCGCCATTGGTACCGATAACGGTGACAAACTCACCATCAGCGATATTCAAACTAATACCACGTAGGGCAGGGTTTTCGATAGGTGTGCCTGGATTAAAGGTCAACTGTAAATCGGTGGCTTGCATCATAATCGTTATTCCTTATTATCTCTTCGGGCAAAGCAAGTGCTGTTGGTACTTGCTTAAACTGTCATTAGGCGCGAACTTTGCGTGATAAAAACTTCGTTTTCGCTTTTGGTAAGACCAAAGCCAGTACCACGAGTAACGCGGTAATTAAGTTCAAATCTTGCGGGCCAAAGCCGATGCTACGCAGCGTATCGCTCGATAGTGCGACCTGAATAAACAGCTTGTACAATACTGCACCGACCACAACCGCAAAGGTAATTAACCAAATACGCTTGGCAGGAATGATGGTCTCACCAATGATGACTGCTGCTAGACCGATGACGATGGTGCCGATACCAATAGAAATATCAGCGCCGCCTTGGGTCTGGACAAATAGCGCACCTGCCAAGGCAATCAAGCCGTTAGAGATCGCCATACCGATGATGGTCATCCATGAGGTATTAATACCTTGCGCTTGTGCCATTCTCAAGTTTGAGCCAGTAGCACGCATTGATAAACCAGTTTCGGTACTATAAAACCAGTTTAAAAATAACATGGCAATCGCCACGACCACACCGATAATCAGACAGCGCATCCAATAACCATTGCCATTAGTCACTAAGGTACTAAATACCGTCGTTTCACCAAGTAGCGGTAGGTTTGGGGCGCCCATGATGCGTAGGTTGACAGAATATAGGGCAACCATCACTAAGATACTGGCAAGCAATTGTAGGATGCCAAGTTTGACATGCAGCCATGCAGTAACGATACCAGCGATTGAGCCTGCTAGCATACCAAAAGCACAGGCGAGCCACGGATTGACACCCGCAACGATAGAGATGCCAGCGACCGCGCCGCCCAGCGGAAAGCTACCGTCAGCCGTCAAGTCAGGAAAGTCAAGCGTACGAAATGAGATCAGCACACCAAGTGCGACGAGGCCATAGATCAGACCACTTTCAAGCGCACCAAAAAAAGCAATTAAAGACATAAGAGATCAGTAAGTCATAACTCAGTGTCTAGCGTATGGAACCAAGATAAGTGAGTGGCAAGCGCCAAAACCCTCTAAATGCTAAACAGCTAAGCGGTGAATTTAACAGATTAAGCAATCTGCGGTTAGGGTAAACCAAAACAGGTCACGATTAACAACGTTCATAAGTTACCTTGGTTTAAAGCGCTGATTCAAGCAACGGCAATATCCAATACAGCAAAAATGTATTTTACTTAACAAGTATCAGATAAGCCATAAGCTAACTACAGCAATATATGAAACAAGCTATTTAAACAGGTTCTGCTGAAACAAGAAGCCCAGCCTACTGACTCATAGCTGGGTTTCTTGTCAAACATTTAGCATGACAGCACAAAAGCGCAATCACTGATTCATATTATGATTTTGCTCATGGCTGCTATGGTAAGCCAAATACAAAGGTGCGTTATTCTACCACTTCTTTTGCTTTATCGATAACTGCTTGTGACAAAGTAATGCCTTCTTCTTCAGCATGTTTTGGGCTGACATACAGGTTAAGCGCTTGTGGGGTGTAAACAGGGATAGCGCCTGCTTTTTCACCATTCAAGATACGAACAACGATCTTACCCGTTTCACGGCCAAGCTCATAATAATCTACGCCTAATGCTGCAACCGCACCGCGCTCAACTGAGCTGGTATCTGAGGCGATCAGTGGAATCTTGCTTTCTTTGGCGATTTGATAGAGTGACTCGTAAGCGGATACCACGTTATTGTCTGTTGAGGTGTAGATCATATCGACCTTACCTTCTAGGCTACGTGCTGCCATTGCGATGTCATTACTACGCTGTGCTGGTGCTTCAAGCACGTTAATGCCTTGAGGGGTCAATTTCTCTTTTAGATTTTGTAAGATAATCGTTGAGTTGACTTCACCTGGACTATAGACATAACCGACATTTTTTAGTTCAGGAATGACTTGGCGCATCAATTCAATTTGCGGCTCATATGGTAGGGCATCTGAGGCTCCTGTCACGTTGGTGCCAGAGCCGTCCAAACTTGGCACCAGCTTGGCAGCGACTGGATCAGTCACCGCAGAGAATACCAGTGGAATGCTGCTCGTTGAGGCGGCCACAGACTGTGCAGATGGGGTAGCAATCGCTACGATCACATCTGGATCATCAGCGACGAACTGTTTGGCAATCTGACCGGCTGTCGCAGTGTTACCTTGTGCGCTTTGGAAGTTGACCGTTAGGTTTTCACCATCTTTGAATCCTGCTTCGTTTAACTCATCGATCACGCCTTTGCGTACATCATCAAGTGCTGGATGCTCAACGATAGCAGTGATAGCAACAGTTTTCATTTCGGTGGCAGTATCGCCAGTAGCCGCAGTATCAGTCGTGCTAGTATCTTGGGCTGATTGATTACAACCCGTTAAGATAGCAGTGCATACACCGCCTAGTAGTAACGCTTTGCCAAAATTAAAACGATTTTGATACAACATGGTTCTGACTCCTAAAAGTAATAATGTGTCCGTACATTATTTAATAGATGGGTAAAAGGGTAAAGCGAGCCACTTATGATGGCTACAGGGTATTTTTCAGTATTACTATTCAGCACTATTTATTTTATTCGTGCTATTTGTTATCAGTGCTTTGCGCTTGTTCATCAACATTGATGCCATTTTTTAGCAACTCTGCTGGCAAACTAACGCCTTGCGTTTTGGCATGCTTAGGGCTGATATATAAGGTTAGATCGTTCATGACGGCAGGTTCAATGTTATTGATCGCCTCGCCATTTAATACGCGATATACCATTTTGCCAGTGGTACGACCAAAGTCATAATCATTAACGCCAAGAGCAGCTGCCGCGCCGCGCTTCACGCTAAACTCATCAGACGCGACAATAGGGAGTTTCAACTCGTTTGCTGCTTGAGTCATGGCCTCAAAAGCAGAGGCGACGTTGTTGTCAAATGAGGTATAGATGATATCTGCGCGTCCTTGCAAGCTACGGGTTGCCATGCCGATATCGGTTGGACGATTGGCAGGGATATCTAACAATGTCAGATCTCGTGCTGGTAGCGCTTGTTTTAGGCTATCACGCAATGACACTGAGTTTGCTTCGCCTGGGCTGTAAACGTAGCCGATCGTTTTCATCTCAGGCTTTATTTGTTGTAGTAAATCTAACTGCGGCTCTAGAGGTAGCTGACTCGATAATCCTGTCAAATTGCTTTGAAAAGGCTTGCCATCTTCATTGATAAGCTTAGCGCCTAGTGGGTCTGATACGGCCGTATAAATGATAGGAATAGTAGTGGTAGCCGCGACAATCGACTGGGCCGATGGCGTCGAGATAGCGACGATGGCGTCCGGATTGTCTCCTGCAAACTGCTTAGCAATCTGTCCTGCTGTCGCTGTATTGCCCTGTGCACTTTGGAAGTTGACCGTTAGGTTTTGGCCTTCGACATAACCATTGTCTGCCAGCTCATCAATAATACCGCGGCGCATGTCATACAATGATGGATGCTCAACGATTTGGGTAATCGCAATAGATTTGGCAGGTTTTTCTGCATCTGCAGCAGAGCTATTTTCAGTAGTGGCGGCTGTGTCAGTAGAGGAGTTCGAGCAGCCTATCAGGCCAAGTGTGCTAATGGCACTAAGAGCAACGCCATATAGGCTTAAGCGTAGAGTAGAAGCAATAGTCATTATTAGGATAACTCATAGGTTATATCAATCATAAAAACCAAGCGAGGACTGTCAGATTGATCAAGCCTACTAATAGCAATGCTCAAAGAATCTGTTTGGTTCTCTTTGGTTCTAAAAAAGATATTGGAGAATGCAGATTAGCCGAGTCAATACTACGTCTACGTCAACATAGCAGGCTAACCATTAATTAAAGTAATCGTTCCGTCGATTATTATGTTCATATTATGACAGCAATGTAAGTTATCGCAATAAAAAATTAAAGCGCATTCGTCATAGGCGTACTTAGTAAGACTATTAGGCATTGTCGTAACCACTGTCATAAGTGTGGTTTTGAGTATTTAACCATAAGAATTAGCCTCTTAAGGCATTGTCTTATCCAATAAACTGATAGTCAAAAAGCATACAAGCTAGCAACGCATCTATTACCAATCCACTTCATAATTAACGTAAGCTAATGTTTATATAAAAATTTTTTATATGAGAAGTAGGGTGCGTCCAAAATCCATATCATTATTATGTTGACGTGTTGAATATATAGTAAAGCCCAAATAAAACTGATATATCATCATAAACACACTCGATTAAATACTAT
>NZ_DDNS01000002.1:1747-2145 GCF_002341255.1 Psychrobacter sp. UBA2514 | reverse complement strand
TTGTGTCATTTTTAAATTGACTTGACTATACAACGCATTCAAATATCTCATTACTATTATTCAAACGCATATTTTAAGGATAACATTATGAATACAGCTAATTTAAAGTTATTGACCATCGCTGGCATTACGGCAAGCTCATTGATTTGCCTGCCTGCTATGGCAAAAGACAATCATGGTAATGGGCACGGTCATGGAAATGGCAAGGGTAACTCTGCTCACATTAGTAAAGATTACAACCATAACAATTATCAAAATAATGGCAATGCCCACCCTAATATTAATGCGTATCGCAATGCTAGCCCTAACGCGTCATTCAAGCGTGACCTTGATAAATACGGTTATAGAGTAGTCGGCAAGATTGATAGAAGGGATTATGATCGTTCTGTTATTTTAGA
>NZ_DDNS01000002.1:1006-1621 GCF_002341255.1 Psychrobacter sp. UBA2514 | reverse complement strand
GTACGTATCCGTACGCCAGACAATAAGATTGTGACAGTAATTAATAACACGTTGGAAATTATTGATGTTTTGAGTAGATAACAGCGCACTTTAATCTTTTAAGTCAGCCATAAAAAAACGGTCTATTTAGACCGTTTTTTTCGTTCTTTCTTTAATTATCACTTACACCACTACTTAAGTTAATATTTTTATGCGAGTACATCACCAATGACACAGTTATCAGGTAGCGTAACGACCGTTAGCTGAGTTTTTGGATCGCCTGATGACAAAATCATGCCCTCAGAGATACCAAATTTCATCTTTCGCGGGGCAAGGTTGGTCACGCAAATGACTTTCTTACCCGTCAGTTGCTCAGGCTCATAGAACTTACGAATGCCGCTAAACACGTTACGTGGCTTTTCTTCACCAACATCTAGTGTGAACTGTAGCAGCTTGTCCGCGCCTTCTACGTGATTGCACTCAAGCACTTTAGCGACTTTCATCTCAACCTTAGCAAAGTCTTCAATACCAATATAATCCGTTTGCTCGGCAACAGTATTAGCGTCTATTGCAGGTGATTTGTCTTTTGCGGCAGGCTTGTTATTTTCGGTCACAGCAGGCGCATCAGCTTGAGCT
>NZ_DDNS01000002.1:574-907 GCF_002341255.1 Psychrobacter sp. UBA2514 | reverse complement strand
CAGCAGGCGCATCAGCTTGAGCTAATGATGCTTTAGAATCTTCTACCATGGCTTCAATATCTTTTTCTTCGATACGTTGCATCAGTGGCTTGAATTTATTGATTTTATGGCCTAATAACCACTCATTACGACTGGCAAAGCTTAAATCGTCAATATTCAAAAACTCTTTCGCATTTGCTGTCAGCTCAGGCAATACTGGTGCCAGATAGACCATCAACTGACGGAAAATGTTGATAGCGACCGAGCAGACGTCTTGAACTTCTTGCTCAGTGCCTTCCAATTTCGCGAGCGACCATGGTTTTTTGGCATCGATATATTCGTTGGCTTTATCCG
>NZ_DDNS01000002.1:0-474 GCF_002341255.1 Psychrobacter sp. UBA2514 | reverse complement strand
ACACTGCATGATGAGGCGCATAGCACGTGAGAATTCACGATTCTCGTAAGCAGCAGCAATCTCATCGCCCGTTTTGGTAATGTCTTCTAATAGGCGCGGTTCAGCGCAAGTCTCAGACAGTATACCGTCGTACTTTTTAACCAAGAATCCTGCACTACGACTAGCGATATTGACCACTTTACCCACCAAGTCAGAGTTGACCTTTTGCATAAAGTCTTCTAAATCAAGGTTGATATCTTCGACTTTGTCAGACAGTTTGCTGGCGAAGTAATAACGTAAGTATTCAGGGTGTAAATGCTCAGCATACGTCTCGGCCTTGATGAAAGTGCCGCGTGACTTACTCATTTTTTCGCCATTGACCATCAAGAAGCCATGGGCAAAGACGCCCGTTGGCGTGCGCAATTCGCTACCGGCTAGCATGGCTGGCCAAAACAGTGCATGGAAATACACGATGTCTTTACCGATGAAGTGATA
>NZ_DDNS01000006.1:0-78694 GCF_002341255.1 Psychrobacter sp. UBA2514 | reverse complement strand
TCTGGAACAATTTTAGCGATCAGCAGTGCCTATTTGTGAATGTTCAACACGCCCTAATCTATTATTAACACTAATTAATGACGAGTCATATAGTGAATCGGTACAAATAATGGCAAAGCAAGTTTATAACATAAAGCCAATGAAAGCTCTAGTGATATCAATGAAATAAAGTTGACTAAAGCAGATGTATAATGCTGCTATAGCCTATATATCAGCACGCTAGCGCGCTGACCGAAATTTTATTTTGGCTAGCTTCGAAATCATTAGCGCGATAAAAAACAATATCGCTAATATCAATACGATAGAGAGTCCAGTCTGGATATCTAGCCAGATACTTCCCCACACGCCAAGCGTCACGCCGAGCTGCGCAATGATAAACGCTGTGATCACCATTTGTTTTGGTGATGAAGACCATAAGCGTGCCGTTAGTGCAGGTAATACCAATAAACCACTGATCAATAAGCTTCCAACAGCTTGTAGCGCAATCGCACAGAACCCTGCAAGAACACCCATAAAAAATAGTCGCTGGCGGGTCGGGTTAATGCCTTGAATGCGAGCTAATGCTTCATGAGTTGCAAGTTTTATTTGAGCGGGCCAAATATACAATAGTAGCCCCAACCCAGCCAGTACACTACCAGCGAGTAGTGGCAAATCCGCCCAGTCCAGTTCAAGTAAATTGCCAAATAAAAACCCCAAGACATTGGCTTGTTGATTGGTCAGCTGCGTTAAAGTCAATAGCCCCAAACACAACAGCGTGACGGCTACCACCGCAAGCACGGCATCAGCTGGCAGACGGTCATCATCCATCAGTACCAGACACAGCACCACCGCTGCACTAACCAATGCCACACCTATACCCATGGGCAACTGCCACCAAGCAGCAAGTGCGACTCCAAGCAAGGTACCATGTGCTAAAGCATCGGCAAAGAATGCCATGCGTCGCCACAAGACTAAGCATCCTAAAGGCGCTGATAGTAGGGCTAAAATACTGCCAGCGATCCAAGCAGGTGCAATAATGGCTAACCAAGCGGTCATAAGAAGTGTCCGTAAAATTTTTATAAGAAAAGTTAGTGCTGTCTATCGGTCTGGTAACGCTGGCTTTAACGAATTTGATGTTAGCTATTTTCGATTTAGTTCATCATTGTTTTTGGTCATTATCGTTATAGCTCGCTTGGTGCATGATGCTCGCAAGCATGTGGCTGATGCACATATGGCTGCTCATAATGATGACCAAATAGCTTTTGAAACTCAGAGCTCATAGCAAGCTCGCTTGGTTGTCCTTCACAGCAAATGTGCTTGTTGAGACAAATGACACGGCGACTGCCTTTCATTACCCAGTGCAGATCATGTGATACTACCAGCATCGCACAGCGCAAAAACTCCGGCAACTCATCGATAAATTGATATAACCAAACCTCGGTATCAGGATCGAGACCCTGCATCGGTTCATCTAGAATAAGTAAATTGGGCTTATCTAATAGCGCCCTTGCCAGTAGCACTCGCTGCGTCTCACCACCTGATAATTGCAGCATTTGTCGTGACAATAAATGCGTTAGTGATAAATTATCAAAGATAAACTGTCGCTGCTCAGCGGTAAGGCGTCTCTTATCTGCTTGTCCCAACAAATCGCAGACGCGCAGCGGCAATATGGGTGGCACAGCGAATCGCTGCGGTACATAGCCAAACTGTAGCTGTTGATGAGCTGTGATACTGCCTTTTGTGGATTCGATCAGACCCAAAATAAGCTTGACCAACGTTGACTTACCCGCACCATTAGGTCCGATAATACTGACGGTCTCATTGATTGCAATATCGATATCAATATGTGAGAGCAAACGTTGGTGGCCGATATGGTAGCTGACGTCGTTCAAGCTCAGCAGTTTGCCAGCTTCATTCGTGGTACTACTATTCACAATAGCAGTAGTCGACTGGTTAGAGGGTGAGGTAGACAGGCTCATAGGATAACAACGAATAGGTAAATGGATAATACAAATAAACAATCAAGGACAGCGACGTACTTTTCAGGCAACCAAAGAGCCTCAATAAATCTTACTGGCAAACTTGGCAACGACCACTCAGCTCAATAACACTACGCTCAACCGTAAAACCGACATCTTGTTCAGCGAAACTCATCATTTCTTGTACTGGTAAGCTGCTACATTCTTGAACTCGCTGGCACTGATCGCAGATTAAAAAGGCAGCTGTGTGCTGTGCTCTGGGATGGCAGCAAGGAACATAAGCATTGATAGACGTTAATTGATGAATCAACCCTTCACTTAGTAAAAACTCTAAGCTGCGGTAAACCGTCGGCGGCGCAACATTTTTTGGCGCTCGCTTTTTGGTTGATGGTTTTTCTACAGATTGCTTTGATAAGCCAGATGCTTTTAGCGTATCACTATCATCCATCTCAAAGAGGCGCATTTGCTGCAATTGCGTGATTAAGTCATAAGCACCAACAGGTTGATCAGACTCTAAAACCAGCTGATATATTTGCTGGCGCAAAGGGGTAAAACGTGCCCCACTTAGACGACAGTGCTCTTTTGCTGCTGCTAAGCGTTCAATAACGTCATGCGGAGTCAAATCTTGCACATCATGTAAATGTTCGCAATTCGATGAGGTAGTAGACATAGTACAGGCTCCCAAAATAGCATGGTAATCGCATGACGTTTTTTATGATAGCGTTTTCTATTGTTATAGTATAACATAATAAACGTGAAATCGAATCAGTTGTCTCACATCGCTTATATATATTGATCATTTTTTATCCAATGATGCGGCACGACACTGTGACTCATAACTTTGTTACTCATTGATTAAAGAGCTTACCATGAACTCTGCTTTTACTTATTTACGACGCTCAATCATTACGTTACAGCGCTTACTGATTACAGGATTGGTAGTCTTAGGCTCTTTTACATTAAGCGCGCACGCAGCAACGGTCAGTGTCAGCAATCATCCCATGTTTTTACTCAGTCAAGCCGTAACGGAAGGCACACCTTCTGCTAACCAAATTTTACAAGCTGGCGATGTGGGGCATCATGGCAGTATTAGTCCAAGTGATAAGAAAGCCATTCAAGACAGTAAATTTGTGGTTTGGTTTGGTCCCTCATTAGAAAACAGCCTGACTGGCAGTTTAGAGATGGCACCTAATGCCATTGACTTATTTGCTTTTGATGCTTTTACTCGGCATCCTCTTCGTGATATTCAAGGAAAGCCTATTGCGGGCACGTTTGATCCACATATCTGGCTCGATCCTGAAAATGCAAAGGCCATTACTCGTGCCTTAGCTGTTATTCATAGCCATGCCAATCCAGAGTATAAAAGTACCTACCAAGCCAACGCCAAAAAATTTGCACAGCGTATGGACAATGCTGTAGCGAAAATACAGCAATCCACACAAAAACAGCGTCCTTATTGGGCCTATCACGATGCCTATCAATATATTGAAAATGCCACAAAAATAAAGCTGGCAGGTAGCTTAAGCCCAGACCATCACCTTGCTCCAAAAGCAAGTCAATTGCGCTGGCTTAATGATAATCGTCCAACCAAACAAATGTGCTTAGTCAATCAGAGCACCGCTAGCAAAGGATTGCTTGTCAAATTGCAGCCTATCAATACCACTGTCCAAATCGAAGACATGAGCGATAGCGAAGACTTTGTAGAAGGATGGACAGAAATGGCTCAGCAAATCCACCAATGTATATCCTAGAATAGGAATCTATTCGTTAGGGTTGTTCTATAAGCTAAAGTTTTAAAAAGAGTGAGACAGCTGTTTTTCAAGTATCTGGTACGGCTACGTAACATAGCAATACTAGTGGGTTGCGTTAGGTGACTGATAAAAGTCATATTTTACTTGCTTAATAGTGGCTGTCTCCTTATAATAAGTGGCGTTTTATTTTGGTTTAAAGATAATGCCTGTAGAGTAAGTCATTTACGGATAAAAGTGATGTAAGTATGCTATATTATCCCAATGCTGAAAGGCTATAGGAATATCGATGACCAAGCCTGCCAAACGCACGCAAAAAGATAAAATAGGCATCTATATCAAACGGCAAGCATGGATATTGTTTATCCTTATCATTATTGCTTGGATTATAGATACGATTTGGTTACGTAGTGAGCTTACTGTAGCAAAAAGCGCCGCCATTGGTGCGCTGCTCAGTTTTACGACTCAAGTTGTTTTTGCTTTTTTTATCTTTTGGTACACTGGATATCGCGCGCGCCAACATATCGTTAGCCAGCTATATCGAGGTCAGATGGCTAAATGGCTATTGACTGTGTTTGGTTTCGCACTAATTTTTATTACCGTACAACCCCTATCGGCACCTGCGCTATTTATCGGTTTTATGGTAATGCAAATTAGTCACAGTTGGATGTTGTGGCATATACGCTAGCGCTAATAAATGATCACTACATAGATAATTTATTCATAGTAATGGCAAGTCACCCTGCCGTCCAACTTCTCTATGACTAGTTCAAAAAGTCAAAGTACAAAACTGTCCCATGACAGCACCATTGATTATAAAAATCGAAGTATGAGCCTTTATATGAGGCGTAGTATGCAACGACACAATGATAGGGTAGAGTCAATTTAGCTACTAATATCATTGATGATTAAATTTTTACAGTTTAGTTATGGACGACTAACTATATTAGTAGCCGTTATTGTCAGCTAACTTATTCATACATTGGATAATAAAATCATAATTGACTTTACACGAATACTACGCTGCATTAATATAGACAGCTAAATATTTTGTTTATAAGCGCTGCACTAAGCGCCGGTCGTAAAAAACGGCCAGTAGACAAGCACATATATAATAATTTTGCGTATACATGCAAGGGCTATTACTGAGTTATCATAAGCCCTTTTTTGATAGCTAAAATTTATGTCAAGTTATCAAATATAGCATTAGTAATAGAACTATGGGTTGGATGTTGTTGGTTACATGGGTGCTTTTAGTATGATTTATTTGTTTGCTTAATTGCAGGGCAAATAGAAATAACAAACCCCATCAGATGACAACCATATTTTTGGTAGTTGATTAAATCGTTGATTAATAAGAAGCTTACATTATGGCATCCGAGCAAACATCATCAGAATATATCTCTCACCACTTAACGAATTGGACGTACGGTTATCTGCCGGGCGAAGGTTGGAAAGTCGCTCATACTGCTGAAGAAGCAGCGCAAATGGGCTTTAACGCTATCCATCTTGATTCTATGCTCTGGTCAGTGGGTCTGGGTATTTTATTTTGTACCATCTTTTGGATGGTTGCCAAAAAGGTTACTTCAGGCGTACCAAGTAAAACTCAAGCAGCGGTTGAGATGATCGTTGAGTTTGTTGATAACAACGTTCGTGATTCTTATAGTGGTACATCAAAATTGATCGCGCCATTGGCGTTGACTATTTTTGTTTGGATCTTCTTGATGAACTTGATGGATTTGATCCCTGTTGATTTTATTCCAGGTTTAGCTGGCCAAGTTGGCGCTGCTATGGGTCATGATCCCCATCATGTTTTCTTTAAGATTGTTCCAACGACTGATCCTAACATCACGCTTGGCATGTCGTTCTCTGTCTTTGCACTGATTATCTTTTATAGCATTAAAGAAAAAGGGTTGGGCGGCTTTATCGGTGAGTTAACACTGCATCCATTTAGTGCCAAAAACCCAATCGTACAAGCGATTTTGATCCCGATCAACTTCATCCTAGAAGCAGTTACCTTAATAGCAAAACCTGTATCACTCGGTTTGCGTCTGTTTGGTAACATGTATGCTGGGGAATTGATTTTCATACTGATTGCTCTAATGCCGTTTTGGATTCAATGGGCGTTATCGGTACCGTGGGCTATCTTCCACATCTTAGTTATTACACTTCAAGCGTTCGTATTCATGATGCTGACGATAGTTTATATGTCGCTTGCATCATCAACTGAACATTAATTAGACATTCAATAGGTAAATGAGGATACATCAATGGATCCAGTATTAGGTGGTTACACAGTTATCGCAGTAGCACTACTTATCGGTCTTGGCGCACTTGGCACAGGTATTGGTTTTGCTATTCTAGGTGGTAAATTCTTAGAAGGCGTTGCTCGTCAACCAGAGCTTGGCTCACAGTTGCAAACTCGTATGTTCATCGTAGCAGGTCTTTTGGATGCTATTCCGATGATCGGTGTTGGTATTGCTATGCTATTGTTGTTCGCTAACCCTCTAGCAGGTTAATCCGAAAGCTCAGTTGTACATGTTTGGTGCTCAAGGGTTTTCTATTAAATATAGTCAAGATTTGACTACCAAACATGATCAATGAAACTGGTTTTTCATTAACAAAGAGGTGATCACGTGAATATCAATTTTACCCTCGTCGGTCAAGCCATTGCTTTTGCAATATTTGTGGTTTTTTGCATGAAATTCGTGTGGCCACCACTTATCGGTGCCATCAATGAGCGTCAGCGCAAAATCTCTGAAGGTTTGAATGCCGCAGAAAAAGCAAAAGCAGATTTGGCAACCGCGGAGCAAAATGTCCAGCAGGAACTTGATCTTGCAAAGACCAAGGCTGCCGCTCTAATCGAGCAAGCAAACAAGAGTGCCAATCAGCTCATCGAAGATGCAAAATCGCAAGCCCAAGCGGAAAGCGAGCGCATTCGTCAACAAGCGCAAGCGTCTATCGACCAAGAAATCAATCAAGCGCGTGAATCATTACGTGCCCAAGTTGCTGAACTGGCTGTACTTGGTGCAGAGAAGATTTTGCAAGACAAAGTCGATGTGCAAAAACATGCCAGTATGTTAGACCAACTGGCGGCGAAGCTGTAATTGTGAGGATATAATGGCTGACTTATCAACCTTAGCACGACCGTACGCTAAAGCCGCGTTTGACTATGCCAATGAAAACGGCGCTGTAAACGAGTGGGAAGATTTCTTACTTGTCGCTAGCACTGTTGTCAATGACAAGTCGTTCAGTACTTGGCTAGACAATCCAGCTGTTTCTGCTGAGCATAAGTCAGCTGCTTTGGTCGATCTTTATGGCTCACAAGTAGCCGGTGATAGCGACTCTGCTTTTAAACAGCTACTGGGCGAGAGCAAAGGTTCTCGCTACGGTAACAGTATTAGCTACCCTAAAGTATCACCCCAGCTCAATAATTTTGTTAAGCAGTTGGCGCAACAAGAGCGTCTGGCGCTGCTTCCTGAAGTTTATGAGCATTATCGCCGTCACAAGGCAATAAGCTTAAAGCAGCTTGACGCATATGTGACTTCTGCCTACCCATTGACCCATGAACAGCGTCAAATGCTGCAAACGCGTCTTGCTACATCACTAAATGCAAGCATAGTCATTCATGAATCAGTGGATCCAAGCTTATTGGCAGGCGCTACAATCAAAGTCGGTGACAAAATCATTGATGATTCGATGCGCGGCAAGTTACAACAGTTAAAAACACAGCTAACTGCCTAATGCCATTTATCGACGCAGTCATATAATGTCTGCGTGACAGTAAGAGCATTTGAGTCAGTGGGCGGGTTATCATAAATTAAAGGAAACAAGGCAATGCAACAATTGAATCCAGCGGAAATCAGTAACCTGATTAAGCAGCGTATTCAAGACCTTGATGCGGGTGCAACTGCAAAGAATGAAGGCACGATTGTCAAAGTATCTGACGGTATCGTGCAGATTCATGGTCTTGAAGATGCCATGTACGGCGAAATGATTGAGTTTGAAGGTGAAGTCTACGGAATGGCGCTTAACTTAGAGCGTGATTCTGTTGGTGCAGTAGTACTAGGTGACTTCCTAAAATTACAAGAAGGTCAAAAAGCCTATTGTACTGGTCGCATTCTTGAAGTACCCGTAGGTCCTGAGCTGCTAGGCCGTGTTGTTGACGCTTTGGGTAATCCTATTGATGGCAAAGGTCCTATCGATGCCAAGATGACTGACAAAGTTGAAAAGATCGCCCCTGGTGTTATCGATCGTCAGTCAGTAGATCAGCCAGTGATGACTGGTTATAAAGCCGTAGATACTATGATCCCAATCGGTCGTGGTCAGCGTGAGCTTATCATTGGTGACCGTCAGACTGGTAAAACAGCAATGGCTATCGATGCGATCATCGCACAGAAAGCTTCAGGCATTAAGTGTATATACGTGGCTATCGGTCAGAAACGTTCGACCATCGCTAACGTGGTACGTAAGCTTGAGCAAACTGGCGCACTAGAATACACCACTGTTGTGGTAGCTTCAGCGTCGGAGCCTGCAGCACTACAGTATATCGCGCCTTACTCAGGTTGTACGATGGGCGAATACTTCCGTGACCGCGGTGAAGATGCACTGATTGTATTCGATGATTTATCAAAGCAAGCCGTTGCTTATCGTCAGATTTCACTATTGCTACGTCGTCCGCCAGGTCGTGAAGCCTATCCTGGTGATGTATTCTATTTACACTCACGTTTACTTGAGCGTGCATCACGCGTAAACGCGGATTACGTAGAAAAGTTCACTAACGGTGAAGTGAAAGGTAAAACTGGTTCTTTAACCGCACTACCAATCATCGAAACACAAGCTGGTGACGTATCTGCATTCGTACCAACCAACGTCATTTCGATCACTGATGGTCAGATCTTCCTAGAGTCTAGCTTATTCGCCTCAGGTATCCGTCCAGCAGTCAACGCTGGTATCTCGGTATCGCGTGTTGGTGGTTCTGCTCAGACTAAGATCATCAAAAAGCTCTCTGGTGGTATTCGTACCGCACTGGCTCAGTATCGTGAATTGGCAGCATTTGCTCAGTTTGCCTCAGATCTTGATGACGCCACTCGCGAACAGCTTGATCATGGTGAGCGTGTGACTGAATTGATGAAGCAAAAGCAGTATCAGCCAATGTCAATCTCTGAGCAAGCAGCGGTTATCTATGCATCAAACGAAGGCTTTTTAGCTGACGTACCAGTCGAGAAGATTGGTTCTTTTGAGGAAGCCTACTTGCGTTATATGCATGATGAACAAAGTGAATTGATGCGTGAGATTGATGACACTGCGAACTACAATGATGATATCGCAGGTCGTTTAAAGTCAGCGTTAGAGACCTTTAAACAAAATCACAGTTATTAATTTAACGGGTTAAGCCGAAGTGGTTATGACTGTCGTTAGAAAAGTGGCGCGTTGTCTGACTAGATATTGGCGCCACTGTCTTAACCATGACCGGTATTAGATCGCGTAATGCCACAAGATATAAAATGTTATTCTATAAAAGTGATGTTGTATATCAAATGATTGTTGCATGCGCCAATGCTTTTTAACCCTCTTATATTGGAATCATTATGGCAAGCTTAAAAGAGATACGTGCCAAAGTCACCAGTATTAAAAGCACCCAGAAAATCACTCGTGCCATGCAAATGGTAGCAGCGAGTAAGATGCGCCGTGCTCAAGAGCGCATGGAAGTGGGTCGCCCGTATGCTGATAGTATGCGCCGGGTTATTTCACATTTGGTGCATGCCTCATCAGACTACAAACATCCGTATATGGTATCGCGTCCAGTCAATAAGGTTGGCTATATTGTCATCACCTCTGACCGTGGCCTAGCGGGTGGTTTGAATATTAACTTATTCAAAGCTTTAACTAAAAGTATCCAAGATTATCAAGATCAGTCAGTACAAGCTGAGTTTGCAGTCATCGGTGCCAAAGGTGTCAGCTTCTTCAAAAACTTTGGTGGTAATGTTACATCGGCTGTGACCGATTATGGTGACAAACCAACGTTTGAGCAATTAAATGCACCGGTTCAAGCCATGCTTGAGGACTACAGTAACGGTAAACTTGACCGTATCTATGTGGTCTATAACCGATTCGTCAATGCGATGACTCAGAAGCCAACTGTTAATCAGTTGGTACCTCTACCAGAGCAGTCATTTGGTGATGAAGACAGTGGTCTACAGACAGAACTTAGCTGGGATTATATCTACGAGCCTGACATCAAGACGTTGATTGATGAATTGCTTGGTCGCTATATCGAGTCGATTGTTTATCAAGCGGTAATGGAAAACATTGCCTCTGAGCAGTCGTCACGTATGGTCGCGATGAAAGCGGCAACAGATAATGCTGGTGACCTTATTAACGATTTACAGTTGGTTTATAACAAGCTGCGTCAAGCGGCGATTACCCGAGAAATCTCGGAAATCGTTGGCGGTGCTGCTGCTGTTTCATAATTGACTACACCTATATATAGAAGTTCAAGGAGAACGCAATGAGTAGCGGTCGTATTGTACAGATTATTGGCGCGGTTCTTGACGTTGAGTTCAACCGTAATGAAGTTCCTCAAATTTTTGATGCCTTGCAAGTAGATGGTACCGAAACCACCCTAGAAGTACAGCAACAGCTAGGTGATGGTATCGTACGTACTATTGCAATGGGTTCAACCGAAGGTTTAAAGCGTAACCTACCTGTTACTAATACTGGTGCACCGATTTCTGTGCCTGTAGGTACTGGTACGCTAGGTCGCATCATGGATGTTCTTGGTCGTCCTATCGATGAAGAAGGTCCTGTTACTGCTGATGATAAATGGTCTATCCACCGTGAAGCACCAAGTTATGCTGAGCAATCAAACAGCACTGAGCTACTAGAGACGGGTATTAAAGTTATTGATCTACTTTGCCCGTTTGCTAAAGGTGGTAAAGTTGGTCTGTTCGGTGGTGCTGGTGTTGGTAAGACCGTTAACATGATGGAGCTGATCAACAACATCGCTCTAAAACATGAAGGTTTATCAGTATTTGCTGGTGTTGGTGAGCGTACTCGTGAGGGTAACGATTTCTATCACGAAATGCAGGAAGCTGGCGTTGTAAACACTGAAGACTTTAGTAAGTCTAAAGTAGCAATGGTATATGGCCAGATGAATGAGCCACCAGGTAACCGTTTACGCGTTGCACTGTCTGGTTTGACCATGGCTGAGTACTTCCGTGATACCAAAGATCCTGTTACTGGCAAAGGTCGTGACGTACTGTTGTTTGTTGATAACATCTACCGCTATACACTAGCGGGTACAGAAGTATCGGCACTACTTGGCCGTATGCCATCAGCGGTTGGTTATCAGCCAACACTCGCTGAAGAGATGGGCTTACTGCAAGAACGTATTACGTCAACGCAGTCAGGTTCGATTACTTCAGTTCAAGCCGTTTACGTACCTGCAGATGATTTGACCGATCCATCACCTGCTACAACGTTTGCTCACTTGGATGCAACAGTCGTACTAAGCCGTGATATCGCATCACAGGGTATCTATCCTGCGGTTGATCCATTAGATTCGACGTCGCGTCAGCTAGATCCACAAGTTATCGGTGAAGAGCATTACAACGTTGCTCGTGGTGTTCAGGAAGTATTGCAGCGTTATAAAGAGCTTAAAGACATCATTGCTATCTTGGGTATGGATGAGCTATCAGAAGAAGATAAATTGGTTGTTTATCGCGCTCGTAAGATTCAGCGCTTCTTGTCTCAGCCATTCCACGTCGCTGAAGTCTTTACGGGTGCACCTGGTAAATACGTACCACTACGCGATACCATTGCTAGCTTTAAAGCAATCATCTCAGGTGAGTATGATGACCTGCCAGAACAAGCATTCTACATGGCTGGTAGCATCGATGAAGTTGTTGCTAAAGCTGAAAAAATGAAGTCTTCTGCAGCGTAAGTTGTATGAGCATGAGTTAATGAGTAGGTATAATGTAAATTTTATATCTACTCTTTAGTAACGCATCGCAGTGTTTACTGTTTTTTGATTGCGCTTTGATGGTAAGGAGTTAAGTATGGCAACGTTACAATGTCGCGTCGTAAGTGCTCGTGAAGAGTTGTATTCAGGCGAAATTAGCATGTTAATAGCTACTGGTACCGAAGGCGAGATTGGTGTATTGCCAGGTCACACACCGCTGATTACTTTGCTAAAACCGGGTGCAATGCGAGTGCAAAAAGCAAACGGCGAAGAAGAAATCATTTATGTTTCAGGTGGTGTACTAGAAGTACAACCAAAAATGGCAACTGTATTGGCTGATACCGCTATGCGTGCGCACAATCTTGACGAAAGCAAAATCGTTGAAGCACGCAAAAAAGCAGAGCAAATGCTGGTCAATCAGTCTGATACACTACAAACCAATGCAGCTTTAGCGTCGCTTGCAGAATCAGTCGGACAATTACAAACTATTCGCAAGTATAAAAACCGCGCGTAAAGCAGAGTTTTGGTTAGATATTTTTAGCTTGGATTCTCAAGCAACAATAAGACAGTCCTTTATGGACTGTTTTTTTGTGCCTATGGATTTTTTATTGTCAGTCTTTTTTAAGCTAAATTCACTAAATTCAAATAGATGAATCCATCATTCATGTCTTCTTTAAAATATAGCCACTCATCCATTGTCACATAAAATAATATGAGAATTTGTCCAAAAGTGACTGGCGACAATCGTAATATGTCGTTATATTAGACAATGAAACATTGTAAATAGGGAGTGATGATTGAGCGCATGTAAGCTTAATGTATCACTCATTTTGACAATTTATATGTATTTAGGCAGTGATTGGCAAATCAGAATAAAACGATTAGCCAGTAGAGGATAAATCACTTTATTCTTGGACGTAAACTAAAGTTTTATTCGGTATAGTTTATAGGTTTTGTTAACGACTATCAGCTATAGTATAGCAAGCGATAGGTTTAATAGTATACTGTGCTGCTAAGTTTGTAACAGCTATACGAACATCGATTGTGCCACTTTATGGTGCTATTAATTTTTACCGCTCTTACTTTTACTGCTTTTAATTTAGATGTATTAGAGGATATAACAATGACAACGACTGAAGAAGACAACACCCCCCGAATCTTGATTGTTGAAGATGATGAGCGTCTGGCCATGTTGACTCAAGATTACTTGGTCAAAAATGGTTTAGAAGTAGCAATTGAAACTGATGGTAACCGCGCTATTCGCCGTATCGTCAATGAGCAACCAGACATGGTCGTACTTGATGTTATGCTTCCTGGTAGCGATGGTCTGACCGTATGCCGTGAAGTGCGTCCGCATTATCAAAATCCAATTCTGATGTTGACTGCCCGTACTGAAGACATGGATCAAGTACTCGGCCTTGAGATGGGTGCTGATGATTATGTTGCCAAACCCGCCCAGCCGCGCGTACTATTAGCTCGTATTCGTGCGTTATTGCGCCGCTCAGAAAATGCACCATCAGAAGATGTGCCACAGCGTCTAGAGTTTGGTGAGTTGGTCATCGATAACGGTGGTCGTTCAGTCACGCTTAGTGATGAGCTGGTAGATTTTACTAGCGCCGAATATGATTTATTATGGTTACTTGCATCGAATGCTGGTCGCATTTTATCGCGTGAAGATATCTTTGAGCGCCTGCGCGGTATTGAATATGATGGTCAAGATCGCTCTATTGACGTACGTATCTCGCGTATCCGTCCAAAAATCGGTGATGATCCAGAGAACCCAAAACGTATCAAAACAGTACGTAGTAAAGGCTACCTGTTCGTGAAAGAAGGTAACTAGGTCGAACTGATTCATATAGTCATGAAATATTGAGAATCACTTCACAAAAAAACCAGCCATTATGCTGGTTTTTTTGTGGCTAAATTTTAATTTTTAAACTTAAATGCGGTGTTATGTGGTTTAATTAAGCAATTATTATAGACGCTGATTAAATACATAAACTATTTGCACGTTTTTTATGGAACATAATGGTATATGAACTTGAGTATATTATTTGGCGTTTAATCATTCTATTCTACAGAGCTTGATATTAGTAATATAGCAGTGCTCATAGGCTATAAGATATCAGCAGTTTTTATTTATTAAGTTGGTCACGGCACGTATGTCATTAGTCTCTTCTTTAAAACACAGTATTTTTGTTCGTATCTATGCTGGACTACTCATAGTCTGTTTGTGCGTAGCATTGTTTGCGCAGTTATTGATGGGTACTATCAATAAGGAGCGTGTACAGTCCTACCGTGAAAACATGGCAATGGGGGCTTTTCATTTGGTGAGCGAAGGTATTTCTCACCAAAACACTGCAGAAGAGCGTGAATACTGGTTGTCTGATGCAAGTAGTTTGTTCGGGGCAAATTTTAAAATCATACCTATTGATGACATAGATTTTACCGCAAGCGAGCTGAGACGTTTTGAAAATGACAATACCGTTGTGCGTTATGTCGAACAGCCTGTGTATGCAGATGTTTATTATCGCTTGCCGGATAATGAGAATGTCCTAACAGCACGGATATCGGAGGTTACGGAGCAACAAGTCAGAGCAATTGCGGTCTTTTTATTGGACGATTTGTCTTATGAAGTCACCTTGTCTGATAAACGTGCACGCTTGGCCGAACTTGAGGAGAAATTTTCTTTTCCTCTGGCATTTGTGCCTGTTAACACGCTCGATTTAGATTCAGATCAAATGTCACGCCTACGCCGCGATGAAGTGGTCATCTCATTACAAGACCCTAATAGTAGTACCAGTAGCTCGGCCATCAAGATAGTGGTTCCGTCTGAAATCAATGATATGGCAGTCTTGATAGGCCCTGTACCCTTATTTAACTGGTTTCCACTTAATTTGATTATTAGTATGATCCTGATTAGTATGTTTTTAATCAGTTTGGGTGTTTATGCGCTCATTTTCCCACTTGAGCGCAAGCTACAGCTGATTCAAGTTGGTGTTAATGAGGTGAGTAAAGGCAACCTTGATATTCAAGTACAAGTCATTGGTCAAGATGAGATCGCACGTCTATCAGCCACCTTTAACGCAATGACGTCACATATAAAGCGTTTGATTGAGTCGCAACGAGAGCTCACGCGAGCCGTATCACATGAGCTTCGTACGCCAGTTGCTCGTATTCGATTTGCGGTAGATATGCTGGCTGATACTGATGACGAAGATTCACGCTTTATGCAGCGTGACTATATCGATGAAGATATCGAATCACTGAATGGCTTGATTGATGAGATTTTAACTTATGCCAAGCTCGAAGAGGGCTCGCCAAAATTAGATTTAGAACCAGTAAATCTCAGAGAGCTGCTACAGCAGATTGAGCGTGAGACCAATGCACTAGGTAAGCCGATTAAAATAGTGACCAACTTGCCAAATGCGAAAGTAACCGCGATTGCTGATCGACGCTATCTGCACCGTGTGATTCAGAATCTTGCAGGTAATGCTTTACGTTATGCTGAAACTACTATTATCGTGAGTGCTGGTGTTAAGAAGGGCAATGCTTTCGTTAGCGTCGAAGACGACGGTCATGGTATTCCTGAGGCTGATCGTGAAAAAGTATTTATACCGTTTTCGCGCTTGGATGATAGCCGTACACGAGCATCAGGCGGCTACGGCCTAGGTCTGTCTATTGTATCGCGCATTGCCTTTTGGTTTAATGGTAGTATGAAAGTAGATGAGAGCCGAGAACTTGGCGGCGCAAGATTCGTAATGACATGGCCTATCAAACCATTGACACAAGTTTTGGCTGCTGATGAATTGACGCAAGAAAAAAGCGAACGCGATTTTGATACTAAATAACAATGCTGAACAATGATGACAAGTAAAAAGTTGTCATCATTAAACGAACCTGATTACCAATATTTTGATAATCAGGTGTCATGCTTGCAGCAGCTTATTCTAGGATAGTTTGACAATACAGGAGGCAAAGGATGCCATATTTATTTGGTGGCTTGGTGCTATTGAATGCGATTACGCTGGGTTACTACTTGTTTCTAAAGCAGCCATCAACAACCCAAACGCTAAAGACAGCCAAAGAAGAAATTACTCAGCCATTAGCATTTACTAATAGTGCTGAATATATTCCGCCTATCATTGGTAGCAAAGATTAATTTATCCACGCAGGGTTTGTCTGAGCTATAGTGTTAAGAGTTGTCTGCATTCGATGTAATACTATCGACTGTAGATGTGTCATCGACTGCATCAGCAGCCAAAGTATTGTCTCCAGCAACTTTAGAGAGTAGAGGTATACGCACACATACTTGCAACCCACCATCGGGATGATTGATGGCCTCAACTGTGCCATGATGTAATCGTGCAATGCGGTCTACAATGGCTAGTCCTAGACCGCTACCTTGGGTAGTACGTGCGGTCTCCCCACGCTCAAA
Source organism: Psychrobacter sp. UBA2514 (assembly GCF_002341255.1). NCBI lineage: Bacteria > Pseudomonadati > Pseudomonadota > Gammaproteobacteria > Moraxellales > Moraxellaceae > Psychrobacter > Psychrobacter sp. UBA2514. The sequence continues at coordinate 62,587 of NZ_DDNS01000006.1, read as the reverse complement.
TGGCTGCATGATACGCTCCAATTGATCCTCTGCCACACCGTCACCGCAGTCACGCACACAAATCATCAGTTGCTCTTGTGCTTCTTTATTGACAACGTTCTCACTGACGACATCGCTATCTTCTTCTTCAACCGTTTCTATAAATGTTGGTATCACCGTGGCTGATAGATAAATCGGCGGTTTGCCATAACGATTGGCGTTATTGATCAGGTTGATGATGAGACGCTTGATGGATAAGGGGCGTACAGGAATGACCTTGTGACACTCTGATTGATAAACGAACTTCATGGGTGCGAACTGCACCATGATCTCATTAAATATCGTGTCCAAATTGGTCAAGCTAACTGGCTCATCGGAGCCGTCTTTCATAAATGAGATGAACTGCTCTAAAATCGCATCCATATCCTCAATGTCGTAAATTAGCCCTTCACGAAAAAAATCATCTGGTAGCATCTCAGCAGTCAAACGCATACGAGTCAATGGCGTACGCAAGTCATGTGAGATACCAGCGAGCATGATGGTTCGCTCTTTTTGGGCTTGATTTAATGTTGTAAATAGACGGTTGAAAGCCATGTTTACTTGACGTATCTCGGTAGGGCCTTTTTGCGTTGGCAGTGTGGTCGCATGACCCAGACGAATATAGTTAGTCGCTGCACGTTGTAGATAACGTAAAGGGCGGTTCAATTGCCTAGCTAACAAAATAATCGTTAGCAGCGATAAGATAGGCAAACCAATCAAAAACAATATGAGCAATGTTGGGCTGTACTGCGAGTAATAAACCACTGGCTCACGAATCCAGAAACTGTCATCGCGGCTGTCTTGTACCCAAAGCTGCGGTGTTGGTTTGAACTTGAAATAAACTTCGACAGGTCGACCCAGCTGTGCACCAATCTCATACTGCAGCACATCAGTAAAGAAGCTCACAAATGCTTTGTCAGCCACCTCTGGAAAGTCACTGGGGTTGTTCACCACCACGACATGAGAATGTTGATACACCCATTGGCGGATATCAGGACGATATTGCCAGTCTTCGTTTACGCTATTGATTAATCGCAGCTCACTTGTCAAATAACGCGCATGGTTTTTGAGTTCTGGCAGATAAAGACTGCGCCAAAAGAATAAAATCGACAAACTCACACTTATGAGAACAATAAAAGCGACCATCAAGGTTGTCAGCCAAGTATTGGAATAAGAACGTGGCAGCCAACCTTTGCGACGGGGCTTTGAGTTTGGAGTAATCATATAAATCCAGCAGATTAAGAAAATGTCTGATTAAATTTGGTTTTGAGTTAAGCCGCAATTGTATTTTGGAGAAAGAGCAGGTTATTTCTAAACATGGCGGCTGAGAGTAGGGTGTGCCAGTCTATTTCAACACACCATAGAATAGCATAATCGATGAATCTTACTGTGACGCTATTCATTTAAGCAGTTTGTTATGTGCCTCTCCAATATTTTAATAATACCAAATCTAAAGCGCGGTATATTTTAGTAACTGATTAAAATAGAGAGTCCTTAATAATTGTATAAAACGTACGGTTATGCTCGATTATGTTTTACATAGACGGGTATTTAAGCTATTGTTAATAAATAATTAAATAAGCACAGTTTATGTTTTCAATAAATCAAGACTGTGATATAATTATGCCCTTTTTGGTATACCTGCGAAAGAGAGAATTCACATGGTTGTTATTCGTTTAGCACGGGGCGGTGCCAAGAAACGCCCATTTTATCAAGTAGTTGTTGCTGATCAACGCCGCGCGCGTGACGGTCGCTACATTGAAAACATCGGCTTTTTTAACCCACTCGCTAAAGAGTCTGAAGAAGCAGTACGCCTAAACATGGAAGCGTACAATGCGTGGATCGCAAAAGGTGCACAACCTTCAGATCGCGTTGCTTCATTAGCAAAAGCTTACAACAAGTCTGCAGCACAAACTGAAGCAACTGCTTAAGTTTCCGTTGTTATTGAGTCGCTCGTAGTCTTATTACAAGCTGATTCAGTAGACTTTAGAACACATAGCGTAACTGGTCTGACCAGGGTGCGCCATTAACTGTTTATCGCTTTTGACACAATTGTTTTTGCAATTGTTGTTGTAATCATTGTTAGGTTAGCTGCTATGTCATCCACTCCAAACGCTAGTGATCTCATGAAAATTGGTCAACTCAAGAAGCCCTATGGCATCAAAGGTTGGCTTTGGGTATTTAGCGATACGGATGATCGTACAGCAATATTCGACATGAAGCCGTGGTGGATGAAAACTGCTACTGGCATGAAACCTTTGACTGTGAAAGCTTGGCGTGAGCAAGGCACAGGACTTGTGGCTCAATTTGAGCAGATTCCTGATCGCAATGTTGCTGAGACCATGAACGGTGTGACCGTTTGGGTCGAACAAAATGTCTTGCCGGAAACAGCTGAAGACGAATATTATTGGTCGGATTTGGTCGGTATGCGCGTGATGAACGAGCAGAACGAGTATTTAGGCAATATCACTGAAATGTTTGAAACTGGTGCCCATGACATCATGCGCGTGGCAGCCAATTCAGACAGTTTGGATAATGAAGAGCGCCTAATTCCATGGCATAAGCAAACGGTGATAGAAGTCGATACGACTGAAAAAACCGTACTTGTGGCATGGCCAAGTGATTATTAATATTGCCTCTGGTGATATCGCTTCTGGCTTTTTAGTCAGAATTTATTATCAGAATTTATTAATAGTCACACCGATTGTTTTAGCCTCAATGTAAGTAGACATCAGATGTATTTTGCCGTCATTAGTATTTTTCCTGAGATGTTTGCCACGATTCGTGAGTTTGGAATCACGGGACGGGCAGTGACTCAGGAGCAAGTTACGATTGAATGCATTAATCCACGTGATTATACCACTGATAACTATCGCCGTATTGATGAGCGCCCTTATGGTGGCGGTCCTGGGATGGTGATGATGGCTGAGCCATTGTCAAAAGCCATTGAGGATGCACGCTTGCGTGCCAAGGAATACGGTTGCCGTGTCGATAGTGAGCATTGTCCGGTGATTTATATGTCACCGCAAGGGCAAACGCTTAGTGAGAGTAGTGTCGTCGGTATGACTTATTATGATGGCATGATTTTATTATGCGGTCGTTATGAAGGCATCGACGAGCGCCTACTGTCACAATATGTCGATATGGAAGTATCATTAGGCGATTATGTGTTGACTGGTGGTGAGCTACCAGCAATGGTGCTGATGGATAGTGTGATACGTCGTTTGCCCGATATCATGGGGGATGACAAGTCAGCAGAGCAGGACTCGTTTGTCGATGGCTTGCTTGATTGTCCACACTATACCAAGCCGCATGAGTTTGCGGGTATGGCGGTTCCTGAAGTGTTACTGTCAGGACACCATGCCAATATCGCCAAGTGGCGTTTTGCTCAGCAAGTCAGTCGTACGCAAGCGCGTCGTCCAGATTTGTGGCAAGCGTTTACTCCGACGGTAGAGCAAGCGAAATGGCTTAAAGCACTAGCAAAAGCAGATAAAAAGTAGGTTGTTGATACCTGACTTTATCGTCATTAAGCTTGATAAACAGTTAAGAAACAGAATTTTGAGCAATAATAAAACGAGTCATCGCATAGTGGCCGTTGGTTATAACCCATTTATGTTGTATCTCACTATAAAGAGATACGATTAATTATTACAAACAGGTGATATGCGTAAAGCCTCTATTATCTAATGTGAGGAGATAACTCTCATGAGCAACAAGCATCCATTGGTTCAGGTCATCGAAAACGCTCAATTGATCGAGCGCCCAAACTTTGCACCCGGCGATACCGTTGTGGTACAAGTAAAAGTACGTGAAGGTGAGCGTGAGCGTTTACAGGCTTTTGAAGGCGTTGTAATTGCTAAGCGTAACCGTGGTCTAAACTCAGCGTTTACCGTACGTAAAATCTCAAGCGGCGTTGGTGTTGAGCGTGCATTCCAGCTGCACTCACCACTGATCGATAGCATTGAAGTGAAACGCCGCGGTGCTGTTCGCCGTGCGAAACTGTACTACTTACGTGAGCGTTCTGGTAAATCAGCACGTATCCGCGAAAAACTTGCGCCACGTCCAGCTCAGAAAAAGACTGACGCTGGTGTACCTGATGCCGTTGATACTGCACCTGGTATTTAAGCACAAGTTTGCCGTTTTGAGTTGATTGTATGGTTTTAGAATTGACTCAAAACAAGGTAATAGTAGATACAAGCCCTTATTCATAGGTTTATTTATAAATAAGCGGGCCATACCAAAAAAGACAAAACCCCAATCTATGCGAATGCTAGATTGGGGTTTTTGTATGTGCGCGCTTATCAATTTAAACTTGCTGAGTGGTTAACTGGATATTCACAGCTGATAGATACTATGCCTTGTCATTAGTCAAAAAGCCTTACCAGTAAAGTAGCCAAAAACTATTCAGTATGGGGTGTTTCAATTCGGCTGGCCTGCTCTTTAGATTTGCTGTATTTGCGTAGTCTGATATACAAGGTTTTGGTGACGGTAGCAATGAGCTTTTGCTGATCGTCTACGATATCGACTTTATATTCACGAAATACAGCTTCACCGTCTTTTGCCAACTCTTGAATGGTAATCACCTCAGCGCTAGGTATTTTCATTCGCGCGGTGACTTTACTGTTACCGGGCGCGATAAAATCAATATGTGAGCTTTTGTCCCAGACCACATAGTTGCTACCTAATTGATGCATCAGCATGAGCATATAGAAGGGATCTACCATGGAGTATAAACTACCACCGAATTGAGTACCGACGATATTTTTGTTGAGAGTGGTCAGTTCCATGCTGACCACGCACAATCCCTGATCGAGGCTGATGTGGTCGATTTTGATGCCTGCACCGATATAGGGCGCGTAAGTATTGAGTCGCAGCTTTAAAAGATGCGGGGTCAGTAGCGGCATGATACTTTGCTTGGCTCGACGCTTCAAAGTCTCAAAGTTGGTGGGACGTACACTCATAAATCTATCCTGTTGCTTTTATTGATTTTTCAGTGATATGGGTAGCGCTGTTTCTTAGTGCTTGCTATTAAACGATAAACGACAAAGACATTTATCATAGTTAAAAATGACTGCGCCCGCTAGTTTTAAAGCGTAACTAAGCATAGTCTTCATAGTTATCGCAAAGCAATATTTAATATAACTATCTTTAGTATTTAGTTATATGATAAAAAATGTTCAGATGTCAGTTATTCTTAAGAAAATTGGCCTTTAATTTAATTTTATGTCCAAATTAGCGCTGTCTATTCCCAATAGTTTCTTATTAAGTTTATTATTGTATCCAATGAAAACTTTAATTTATTTTTATAACGATATATGTAGTCTTGTTAATTCACCTTAAATTCGCATTTCCTTATGCCTTAACATACAATGGTTTTCCGCTTATCATGACCGATTGGTCATTTAGCTAACGCCAAACCAAAAAAGTATTCAATCAAAACCTAATCGACACAAGGAAATGTGATGAGTAACATTCAGGCCTCATCTTCAGGGTCTAATACGCCGCGACCAAACCCAGCCAATCAAGACAGCGAACTGCAAGGCAGTTATATAGATTTGCATAAGCCAAGCTCAAGCTTCGACAGTCGAGATGCCTATCTTAACCACGAATTGCAAATCATGCAGCCAAAACGCTGGCGTCCCAATTTACCATTTCGTGATTATCGTTTTGAGTATGAAGATACTATCCCAGCGATGGCAGCGACCATCGGTAAAGTGGTCATGGTGGGCGCTATTGCAGCAACCTTTGCAGGACCACTCGGCTTAGGTGATGCGTTTGTTTTAGAAAACGTTCGTTATGAGCTGTTGATTGTCTCGTTCTTTATTATCTTATTTTCTGGATTTCTGCTACCGACAGCCAACCTCGCTGGTACTCATGGGCCACTTATTCCATTGATTCCCATTGTCGTTGCTGCAGGTGGGCATCCAATGGCTTTTGGCCTACTCATTGGGGCTTTTGGCCTGCTGCTTGCTATTAGTAAAGGAGGAAGCTTACTGGCCAATTTAACCAGTAAAGGCGTATGCGGTGGCCTCTTAATTTACTTAGGGTTTATCGGTACGACGTCACAGGTTAAGAACCTTTTTGCTTGGGCAGAAGGGATTGGCATGTCGCACATTGCTTTCTTTATTATTCTAGCGACTATCCTGCTATATGCATTGCTTGAGCATTGGCAAAAACGCTGGCTTGCGGTTCCGCTCAGTTGCGTGTTAGGTGGCGGTCTTGCTTTTACACTAGGCGCACCTTTTGCGTTCAAAACGGCACCAGGTCTACCGCATATGAACCCAATGTATTGGTGGGGTGAGAATACAGGTTGGATGTTAGGGCTACCGACGATTGAAAGCTTCATTGTGGTATTGCCGTTTGCTATCTTGGCAGTTGCTATGTGGTCACCAGATTTCTTGGGTCATCAGGTATTCCAAAAAATCAGCTACCCTAAGCGTACTGAAAAAGTGCTCATGGACATCGATGACACGATGACCAGCGCTTCATTTCGTCAGGTAGTGGGCTCTGTGCTAGGCGGTGCCAACTTTGCGTCATCTTGGGGCACCTACATTGTCCCTGCGGCGATTGCTAGGCGTCCGATTCCTGCTGGTGCGCTATTGACGGCCTTGTTCTGTATTATCGCAGGTGTTTGGGGCTATCCAATGGATTTGGCCATCTGGCAACCCGTGATGTGTGTGGCATTGATCGTTGGGGTTTTCATCCCACTCTTAGAGGCTGGCATGGAGATGACGCGCGAAGGTAAAACCACGCAGTCTGCTGCTATTGTGGTGTTTGCTTCTGCCTTAGTGAACCCAGCCTTTGGTTGGTCACTCACGCTATTGCTTGATAATTTGGGCTTGATTGGCTCAAAAGAGCGCAGTGCTAATTTGACTAAAATGAGCCGATGGATCATACCAGGTATTATGTTTGTGGTACTGACTGGCGTGATGGCTATCGTCGGTATGTTGCCAGGTATTCCAGCATTAATGGCAAACTTCCGTCATTAGACCATTGATAATTAGCATATAACCGAACAAACGAAGCCAGCATAAAGCTGGCTTTTTTGTGCGTGCTATCGAAGCAATAATCAGCTTGCAAAACCACGATTCCTGCCCCATAACTAGCAGTATTACTAAGATTTTTAAGAGCAATACATTCTATGGTTACTGTCTCAGAATCGAGTCCTGTCGATGACAAAAAAGCCCGTCTTAAGCATCTGATCAAGAACTTGCCTAATTTGCCAGGGGTATATAAGATGCTGGGCAAAAACGGCGATATTTTATACGTTGGTAAAGCCAAGTCGCTAAAAAGCCGTGTGAATAGTTACTTTGCCAAAACGATTGATCATCCAAAAACGCGGGCACTGGTGGCACGGATTCATAATATTGAGACCATTATCACGCGTAGTGAGACCGAGGCGTTGTTGCTCGAGCAGAACTTAATTAAAGAGTATCGCCCGCCTTATAACGTCTTGCTACGTGATGATAAGTCGTATCTATACGTGTTTATCTCAGCGGATAAGCCTTATCCACGTTTGGCGTATGGACGCGGTAAAGGCAATCATCAAAAAGGTCGTTTCTTTGGCCCATTTCCCTCTGCCCATGCAGCAAAAGAAACGCTGGTGTTGATGCAAAAAATGTTTCAAATGCGCCAATGTACCAACACCTTTTTTAAGCAGCGCCAGCGCCCTTGTCTGGAGTATCAGATTAAGCGTTGCCGCGCGCCCTGCGTTGGACTGGTATCGCCGGAAGAGTATGCAGAAGATGTGAATAACACCATTCGCTTTTTGAAGGGTGACTCTAGTGATATTCATAGTACGCTGATCGAGAAAATGGAAGGCGCTGCCGAAACGTTAGATTTTGAAAAGGCGGTATTGTACCGTGATCAATTGTCGATGCTACGCGAAGTACAGGCAAGGCAAGCTGTCTATACGGTGCAAGGTGAGGCAGATGTGATTGCCATTGCCAGTCAGGCGGGCATGACTTGCGTCAACGTGCTGACCGTGCGCGGTGGTCGCGTGTTAGGCGGTAAAAACTATTTCCCTGATGTGGACAGTAGCGAGCCGCTAGCAGATAACCTATCAGATTTTATTACCTCGTTTTATTTTCAGGTGACGGACGATCTGCCAGCAGAGATTATATTGAGTCATGAGATTCCTGATCAGGTAGCGGTAAGCGAAGCACTAGCAACGCATTTTGGCAGCAAAGTAGTCATCAAAACCAATGTGCGTGAGCATCGCTCAGAGTGGCTAGATTTGGCAACACTCAATACCAGTAATGCGCTAAAGACTAAGCTTGGTGATTATTTAGAATTGCACGCACGCTTTGGCGCACTAAAAGACGTACTGGCTGAGGTGACTGATCGCACCATTGATCGCATTGAATGTTTTGATATCTCGCATACCATGGGCGAGGCGACCATTGGTAGCTGCGTCGTATTTGATCAAGGCGGTGCGCGCAGGCGTGATTACCGTCAATATGCCATTCATGATATCCAAGGCGGCGATGACTATGCAGCCATGAAGCAAGTGCTGACAAGGCGGTATAAAAAGCAGCCGTTGCCTGATTTGTTGCTTATCGATGGTGGTAAGGGTCAGCTGAGTATGGCGAAAGAAGTGCTGGTTGAATTGGGCATTCTTGGTGATACCTTGCTCATTGGTGTTGCCAAAGGGGAAGGGCGTAAGGCGGGACTTGAAGTCTTGCACTTTTTGGATCATGAGCCATTAGATTTGCCCATGGATAGCAAAGCATTACATTTACTGATGCATATTCGCGATGAGGCGCATCGTTTTGCGATCACCGCGCACCGCAAAAAACGCGATAAGCGCCGCTCCTCATCGGTACTTGAGGTCATTCCAGGTCTGGGTGAAAAGCGCCGCCGCGATTTACTCAATCACTTTGGTGGTATGCAGCAACTGCTTGGCGCGTCACAGCAAGAGTTGGCAGGTGTACAAGGGATTGGCCCTGTACTGGCAAAGACGGTTTATAAAGTATTACACGAGTAGATTTGTAACGCTAAAACGATAGTAAATAAAAAAGGGTCAGCTTTGATAAATATACATATCTGAAGCTGACCTTTTTTTTGAGTCAATCAAATACTATTGGTCAGTCTTTTCTACTTTATAGGTCGTAAATTTGAAGCTCAAATTACTTTTTTCATCGTGCATTTGCTCAGATTCTTCTGCTACTTTGAAGCGATCTGGTAGCTCAGGATAGAACGCATCGCCATCCGTAATATCAGTATCTACGTGGGTCAGCTCAATGCGGTCGGTATACATCAGTGCTTCGCTAAAGACGCGCTCACCGCCAATCACCCAGATCGTCTCCAGATGTAGCCCATGTGCCAAACTTGCGGCATGAGTAAGGGCATCATCTAAATTATGCACCACATGCGCGTATTCATGTCCGACCAGTCCTTGCTGTTCTGCATAGTCCATTTGAGTAGAGATGATAAAGCACACACGCTTTGGTAAAGGCTTGCTACCCATGGATTCAAACGTCTTGCGACCCATAATGACGATGCCCTGAATATCGCTACTAGAGGCCGTATTTTGCGAGTCACGTGTGGTCATTTTTTTGAAGTGCTGCAGGTCTTGTGAGATATGCCACGGCAGCTCGTTGTTTTTACCGATACAGCGATTGCTACTTATGGCGGCGATTTGGGCAACTTCAGTGTGGGCATAGCTCATAATGGGTCCTTTCTATTATATTTTTAAACGTCTGTATTTTAACTCACCGTCTTATTTATTGTCGTGCATGAGACGTATTTTAAACGGCAACTTTGGCTTTGATGGTCGGATGAGACTCATAGTTATTGACGCTAATATCGTCGTATTTAAAGGCAAAAATATCTTTCACCTCTGGGTTTAGGGTCAATGTTGGCGGTGTATATAGCGAACGTGTCAGTTGTAGCTCAGCCTGCTCGCGGTGGTTTTGGTAAATGTGGCAATCACCACCTGTCCAAACAAATTCACCAACTTCTAGGCCGCAAACCTGCGCGACCATATGCGTCAATAACGCATAACTGGCAATGTTAAAGGGCACACCTAGGAAAAGATCAGCCGAACGTTGATACAGCTGGCAAGAGAGCTTACCATCCGCCACAAAAAACTGAAACAGTGTATGACACGGGGGTAGTGCCACTTGCTCTGCCTCTCCTGGATTCCAGCCAGAAACAATCAAGCGGCGCGAGTTGGGGTTGGTCTTGATTTGCTCAACGACCTGTGCGATTTGATCGACACCATCATCGTTGTAGCTGCCGTCCGCGTCTTTACTTGCACCATAGTTACGCCATTGATGACCGTAGACAGGGCCCAGCTCACCTTCAGGACGATTGAAACGTGCGGTTTGCTCCGCTGTCGCCCACTCATTCCAGATACGCACGCCATGGTCCTGCAAATATTGAACATGGGTGCTGCCACTCAAAAACCATAGTAGCTCATAAGCAATGGACTTAAAGTGGACTTTTTTGGTCGTCAATAATGGAAAACCTGCCACTAAGTCAAAACGCAGCTGCGCGCCAAAATGACTCAGCGTACCCGTACCCGTGCGATCGCCTTTTTCAGTACCGTTGTCTAAGACGTGGCGCAGCAAATCAAGATACGCTTGCTCGTTGTTGCTATTCATCATATTTTTTAACTTCAATAATATTTAAAAGGTTTTAACGTTCAGTTAGATAGGCTTTTATGACCAACTAACGATGATTTGTAAATTGGAATATCTAGTTTGTATGTGTCTTTAACAAGCTTACGAATGGTATTTTCGAACCAGTCCGAACAGTTAGGATGTAATATAATTTTCTTAATCATTTCTCTACTATGCTTAGCCGAAAGATGAATGCCAAGCTTGTCATTGCTTTTTGCCACTGTAGCATCATTGTCAATCAATAAAAATCTTGCTTCTTTTTCAAAAGAAAAAGCATGATGCTTGTGAAATAAATAGAAACGAGGATACGTAGTTTTTGGATCTTTCGAATCATTATTATTGTTTCCAAGCCAAGGTCGAATACTTTGATTGTCATAAAGCTCTGGGGCGCTCGCTGGCATATGATATTTAACTTTACCAACATAAGAACACATTGGATCTATTTTTGAGCCATGATAAGCGGCTTTGAAATCATATTGTGTTGTCTGTATTGCTACAGCGTTATCTGAGTTTCCGTAAGAGTTCCACATGGCGTGTGTCTCTGGTTCATTTGCATACCAGCAACTTACGTAAATCCAATCTTTGGCAGTTTTAAGTTCTTCTTTGGTTAAAAACGGATCTTCTTTACCATTAAATAAGTGTAAACCGCCTTCCCATTTGTCACTGAAAAGATTCGCTTTAGGAATAAAGAAGCCTTCTTCCAACATAGAAACTAGCTTAATAAAAGGCATGTATCGTGTTAACACAGCATAATGTTCTATGGGTTCAATCATTGCTTGACACCTTAATAAGCGGCATGCTTACCCCAATCGTAGATGCCACGCTTGTAAGCGTAACCGATTAAAAACAGACCAATAATAATCATCGGCGTGCTCAATATTTGCCCTTTGGTCACCCAACCTAACAAAATAAACCCTTGGTCAACGTCTGGCTGACGGAAGAACTCAATGATAAAGCGGCTCAAGCCATAGCCGAGCATAAAGACACCAGTCACTGCCATGCGCGGACGAGGTTTTGATGAGTACCACCAAAGGAATAAAAATAACAGCAGACCTTCGGCAAAGGCTTCATACAGCTGTGACGGATGACGAGGCAATAAATACTGACCATTGACCTCGGTCATCACCTCTTGTAGCGCAGGATTGGCTTGTAGCTGCTGCATATCAAAGCCAGCCGCTTGGGGAAAGTAGGTGAGCCAGTTATAGCCACCATCAGAGACACGGCCCCATAACTCGCCATTGATATAGTTACCGATGCGACCAAATAACAAGCCTGTCGGGACGCAAGGCACGATAAAATCGAGCACTTGAAACGGAGTCTTTTTATATTTGCGAGCAAAGTACAGCATCCCCAGCATGACACCAATCAGGCCACCATGGAATGACATGCCGCCTTCCCAAACCTTGAAGAGGTAGGCTGGGTTTTGTAGCAACTCGCCAAATTGATAAAACAACACGTAACCGACACGGCCACCTAAGATGACACCCAGTGCGCCAAAGAACACAAGATCTGAGACCATATCTGTTGTCCAGCCCTCACGCTTGGTGCTGCGATACCATGCCAGACCGTAAGCGGCAGCAAACGCCAATAAATACATGAGGCCATACCAGTGGACTTGGACGGGCCCAAGTGCCAAGGCGACAGGATCGTACTGAGGATGAATCATCATAAGAGTGTCATAATATCGATAATAAAGTGCTGACTATAATAGCAAATTTCAAGCGCTGGTCATACACAATTGCTATCAAGGCAAGCACGCGGTATTGATGATTTAGGGCATTGATTTGATGCCCTGTTTTTGGGTAGGTAGTAATGAGATATGATGAATACACTGCCGCAGATATGGGTTATAGGCGTGATGCGAGCGGTTTAGACCGATCATAAAGAGTTTCTTATGATGCACAGCGTAAGATAGAGACACAATTATCAGTGGCAAAGAGCGAGCATGACTATCTAAGTATGAGAAAGAGTCATCAAATGGCGACCAAATCTTGTACCTTGTTGTCGACCATCGTATCGCCTGCACCTTGAGAGATGACCTTGCCACGCGAGAGCACGGTGTAATTGTCAGCAAGCTCTTCGGCAAACTCATAAAACTGCTCAACCAGTACAATCGCCATGTCCCCTTTGTCAGCCAAGTCGCGAAGCACACGGCCGATATCTTTAATAATAGACGGCTGAATACCTTCGGTTGGCTCATCCAAAATAAGGACAGTCGGCTCGGAGGCGAGCGCACGAGCAATGGCAAGCTGCTGCTGCTGACCGCCAGACAAATCACCACCGCGGCGATGTTTCATCTCATCAAGCACTGGGAAAATATCATATAAATGCTTGGGTACTTGCTTGGCTTTAGCGCGTGAAAACTTTGCCATACCAATTAAGATATTTTCTTCTACCGTTAGTGTCGAAAAGATATCACGTCCTTGCGGCACATAAGCCAAACCTGCTCGCACGCGCTGCTCGGGGGAGAGTTTGCTGATGTCTTGGTCATTGAGCAAAATTTGTCCTGATTTGATCGGTAATATCCCCATCAGGCATTTGAGTAAGGTGGTTTTGCCCACGCCATTACGTCCAAGTACCACACTGCACGCGCCTACAGGCGCTGTAAACGAGACATCTCGTAAAATATGACTGCCGCCGTAATATTGATTGATACCATTGACTTGTAACATGACGGTCTCCTAATCTTTCAATGATTTTTAATATTTGCAGGGTTTCGCATTTGCATAGCTTGGCATTTGTATAGCTTGGTATTTGCATAGTTTCGCGGTTTATGGGCTAATGATGTATTGAATCATTGTCCAACTATCGACCCAGATAGGACTCAATCACCGCTTCATTGGCTTGCACTTCCGCCAAGGTACCTTCGGCCAATATCGCCCCTTGTGCCAATACCGTGACTTTTTCACTAATCGCATCAATAAAAGTCATGTCATGCTCGACCACCACTAAGGTATGGTTCTGTTTGAGGCGCAGGCACAGCTCGGCAGTATGCTCAGTTTCGGCGTCCGTCATACCAGCCACAGGCTCATCGAGCAGAATGAGCTTGGGGCTTTGCATCAACAGCATACCGATCTCTAGCCATTGCTTTTGACCATGAGAGAGTAAGCCTGCTGGCTTATTGATTTTGTCCGTCAAGCGGATTTGCTCAAGGGTCGAATTGAGGGTATCGCGCGTATCGGCATCGAGTTTGTTGAATAAGCTTTTGACCACGCGCTTGTCTTTTGGCGCAGCAAGTAGCAAATTATCCATTACCGTAAAATTTTCGAACACGGTGGGTTTTTGAAACTTACGCCCGATACCCGCTTCAGCGATTTCTTCGGTAGATAGGCTGGCAAGATTATGCGTTTGACCAAAAAACACACTGCCTTCGGTAGGGCGGGTTTTACCAGTGATGACATCCATCAGGGTGGTTTTACCCGCACCATTGGGGCCGATGATACAGCGTAGCTCGCCTTCCTCAATATAGAGCGACAGATTGTTGAGTGCGCGAAACGAGTCAAACCAAACGCTCACCTCTTCTAGATATAGCGCAATGCCATGGCTAAAATCGACGCCTGCTGGCTTTGGGTGGCTGCGACCCGTACCACCATGAGTACGCCCATACTCATGGATTGACTGCTCAGATGGTGTTGATTTATCAGTTAGCATTACTGTTTCTCCTTTTTGAAGCGATCGAACAAGCCCATGATGCCATTGGGCAAAAATAAGGTGACTACAACGAACAGCCCGCCCAATATCAATAGCCAAAACTCAGGATAGGCAACCGTAAAATAGGTTTTTACTGCATTCACCACACCTGTTCCCAAAATCGCACCTACCAAGCTGCCTCGACCACCAGTGGCTACCCAAACGGCCATCTCGATTGAGTTCACAGGGTTCATCTCACTTGGATTGATAATACCGACTTGCGGCACATAGAGCGCACCTGCGATACCAGCAATGACGGCGGACAATACCCAAGCGGAGAGCTTGTACCACAGCGTGCGATAGCCTAAATACTGTAAGCGGTTTTCGCTATCGCGAATCGCACCCAATACGCGTCCATAAGGCTGGTTCATTAAATAACGCAGACCCATGTAAGAGAGGAGTAATGCCAAGGCGGTAACAAAACACAGCATAGAACGGGTTGAGGCAGCAGTAATGTCATAACCTAAGAGGGTAGTAAAGCCCGTGAAGCCGTTATTGCCACCAAATCCTGTTTCGTTACGGAAGAATAGCAGGGCGGCGGCATAGACCATGGCCTGAGTGATGATAGAAAAATAAACACCTTTGATTTTTGAGCGGAAAGCAAAAAAACCAAAGATAAAGGCAATCACACCTGGCACCAAAACCACCAATGCCATCGCCCACCAAAAATGCTGCGTGCCGGCCCAATACCATGGCATCTCAGTCCAGCTCAAAAAGCGCATAAAATCAGGCAGGCCATCGCCAGCAGTCTCACGCGTTAAGTACATGCCAAACGCATAACCACCCAGTGCAAAATATAAACCATGCCCCAAGCTCAAAATACCAGCGTAGCCCCAGACCAGATCTAGTGCCAAGGCCACCATTGCCAATGCCATGATTTTGCCAATCAGGGTAATCCAGTAGGCGGATAGGTGAAAGGGTGACGTCTCTGGCATTAAGTGTAGCCAAGGGAGTATCAATAGCACGGCAAAGCACAAACCGATTAAAATGGCGCTACGCCTTGTATCAGACAGTAATTTGGTCAGTATCATAAGAGTCTCCTTATTCGACAAAGCGGCCTTTGAGGGCAAATAAACCTTGTGGCCGCTTCTGAATGAACAGAATCACAAGAACCAACAACACAATCTTGGCCAAAACCGCGCCAATGCCAATCTCAAGCACCGTGCCACTGACACCCAATCCCAAGGCGGCCAAAACCGCGCCCCATACTTGTCCGACCCCGCCAACGACGACGACCAAAAAGGTATCGATAATATACGTCTGACCCAGATCAGGACCCACGTTGCCCACTTGAGCAAGCGCGCAACCAGCCATGCCAGCCAGTCCAGAGCCCAAACCAAATGCCATCATATCGATGCGCGCAGAAGGGATACCAACGGCACGTGCCATTTGACGGTTTTGAGTGACGGCGCGTATAAATAATCCGAAGCGAGTCTTATTGAGCAAGTACACCAGTAGCGCCACGACAATGACGGTAAACACGATGATGGCAATACGGTTGTAAGGCAGTACCAAACTTGATGACACTTGATAGGCACCGCTGAGCCACGCCACATTGCTGACTTCAACGTTTTGCGCGCCAAAAATCATCCGCACCAATTGCATTAAGATTAGACTCACACCAAAGGTTGCCAATAGGGTCTCTAGTTCACGACCATATAGCGGACGAATCACAATGCGCTCAATAATCATACCGATGATGGCACTGACCAAAAATGCAGCGGGAACCGCCGCAAGCAAATACCAGCCAACCATATCTGGCAGATAAGCTTGAAATAAGTTTTGCACCACATAAGTGGTATACGCGCCAATCATAATCAGCTCACCATGCGCCATATTAATCACGCCAAGCAAACCAAAAGTAATCGCAAGGCCAAGTGCCGCGAGCAATAAAATGCTGGCGGTACTCATGCCAGTGAAAATATGACCTGTCCATGTGCTTATCTCAATACGGCGTGCCACGCTATCTCTGGCATCACTGAGCGCCGCCTCAAGCGTCGGATCCAAGTTGTCAGATGCAAGGGCAGATTCAAGATCAACCAATACCTGCGGATTATCGCTATCAGCGAGTAGGTTCACAGCCTCAATCTGAGTGGGTAAATCGCCATTTTTGAAATCAATACGAGCCTGTAACGCCGTTAGTGCTTTTTGAACGTTGGCATTGTCCTCATTTGCGGCAGCGGCTGTGATAATGGCTGGATCGACTTGGTCAATGTTATCTGCCAAAATCTCCACAGCCTGCAAGCGCTGTGCTGGCTTGTCAGATTCGAGCTTTACCTTGGCCTGTCCAAAGATAAGCGCCGAGCGTAAGGTATTGGTCAAGGTGACTTGGGACAAATCGCTTGGCCAATCAGACGTTTCGGTTTTGTCGGGATATGTGAAGAGCTGATCCTCTGCATTGAGCAAATACGTTTGCCCACGGTTGCCTTGATACAGCTCATCATTAGCAATCAA
This sequence comes from Psychrobacter sp. UBA2514, assembly GCF_002341255.1. Lineage (NCBI taxonomy): Bacteria > Pseudomonadati > Pseudomonadota > Gammaproteobacteria > Moraxellales > Moraxellaceae > Psychrobacter > Psychrobacter sp. UBA2514. The sequence continues at coordinate 45,800 of NZ_DDNS01000006.1, read as the reverse complement.
CTCGACTAGATTGTCCAAACTCTCAACCGATCCTGGCCAAGCACTTAGCATGGCTTGGCGCTGACTAAAATCGCCCGCCACAAATTGTTGAATAGCATCGCCTGATACTGCCGTCGTAGGCTGTGTCGGGGTAGTCAATGACTGCTCATTATTGGTGCGCAGCGTGTCACTACCATCGGTCATCGACTCTGAGGTCACAGTGGCGATATTTGCCGATTGAGCACCGTCATCTGCATGAACGATGGTGGTGAAGGCCGCTAACAGTAAGGCGATTAATACCAGCAGCCGTCGCGGCACAACCATTGAGATACTAGACGCGTATGTCTTTGCTAATGCTTGCTGATCATTGTTGCTTTTGGATAATATCTGCCCCAACAATGGGCGTAAAGTATGGTGCTGCATGTGCGGCTCCCTGTTTTTACAGACAACAAATCCTTGTCCTCTATTACTTAACGCAGTAAGTCATAGAAGCCGTGATAAGGTTTGGAGGTACTTAAAATTTTGAGAATAAGTGCTGAACTTCAAGATAGCGAGTAGGCGGTGGCTCGTTCATTGATATAGTCTATTGGTCGACTATTCATACTTGCTACCACCATGCGCTTTTCAGCACCTATTTATTGAGGGAGCCATTTATTTCGGGATATACTCGCTCCATGGCTGCGCTCGGATGACCTCTGGCGTTTTAAAAATCGTATCAAACTGACCATCGGCGCGAATTTGACCAATCATGACAGGCTTCCATAAGTGATGGTTTTCTTCATCCATCTTGAGAGTGTAGCCAGAGGGCGCATCGAATGTCTGTCCAGCCATGCTAATACGTACTTTATCAACATCGGTGGTACCAGCATCTTCCACTGCCTGTTTCCACATATTGATACCCACATAAGTGGCTTCCATAGGATCGTTGGTCACAACCTTATCGGCATTCGGTAGGTTTTTGTCCAAGGCGTACTGCTTATAGCGTTTGGTAAAATCGTTATTGACGGGGTTTTTGATCGACATAAAGTAATTCCATGCCGCCAAGTGTCCTTGTAGCAAGCTGGTATCGATACCGCGCAGCTCTTCTTCGCCAACTGAGAATGCCATGACGGGAATATCCGAGGCTTTGATGCCTTGGTTGGCAAGCTCACGATAGAATGGCACGTTTGAGTCGCCATTGATGGTAGAGATCACCGCCGTCTTTTTGCCCGTTGAGAATTTTTTAATATTCGAGACGATGGTTTGATAGTTGCTAAAACCAAATGGCGTGTACTCTTCCATGATGTCTTCATCAGCCACGCCTTTTGATTTCAAAAATGCCTTTAGAATCTGGTTGGTGGTTCGTGGATAGACGTAATCGGTACCCAATAATACAAAGCGCTCTGCACCGCCGCCTTCTTCGCTCATCAAATACTCAACTGCTGGAATGGCCTGCTGGTTGGGCGCCGCGCCAGTATAAAAGATGTTTTCTGATTGCTCTTGTCCTTCATACTGAACGGGATAAAACATCAAGCCGTTGAGCTCTTCAACCACGGGCAAGACAGACTTGCGCGAGACCGAGGTCCAACCACCAAAAATCACGTCGACTTTGTCTTGAGTGAGCAGCTGACGCGCTTTTTCAGCAAACAACGGCCAGTCAGAGGCAGGGTCAACAACGACAGGCTCTAATTGCTTACCAAGCACACCGCCATTGGCATTGATTTCGTCAATGGTCATCAGTGCGGTATCTTTTAGCGAGGTCTCAGAGATGGCCATGGTGCCAGATAGCGAGTGCAAGATGCCTACTTTGATCGTGTCGCCATCAGCGGCAGGAGTGGTCGTTGTCTCTGTTGTGGTTTCAGTCGTTGTCTCTGTCGATGTCGCAGTTTCGGCAGGCTTTTGACAGCCAGCTAGACTCAGGCTACCAACGACGGCAATCGCTAATAATGAAAAACGTGATTTGATTTTGCCGTGTAGGTGAGCGTCAACAAACTGAGGATTGGCTAAAGTGGGTAACGAAAACATGGACATCTCCTAAATAGACACAAAAGATAAAGTATGGCTCCTGAACAGTTATTAAGAGTTCAAGTTCCGTGCCAAGTCAAAAATGCCAATAATCGTATAATATTTGAGCAATAAAAAAATATTTTCTATGATTTTCGTTAATTTAGTGCACGATTGTTAATAGAGCGCACCATAACGGGGAAGGAGATAAAAAATTGGTGCAATGTAAAAACAAAGTCACGCCATAGAGAAGAGCTTATGTAAGTACAGAGGTTGCGAAAAGCGCTTATTGCTAAAAATCTGCAAAACGGCTACGGTAATGCCTATAGAATAGACATTATTTCACATACGTATCTCATGAACAGATTACGCTGACGCCATGATTAATCACACCCCCAAGGAAAGATATATGAACGCATACCTAACACAGTGGTCTGGCCTAACGGCTCATGCTCGCACCTCATCACGGCGCTCGCAACGATCGCGCCTTATGGTTTTGCCACTTGTGCTTGGGGGCAGCACGGTATTAGGCTTACCCGTCGCCCAAGCGGCAACGAGTAGTATCGAGCAAGTGACTGTCTATCAAGGGCTGGCAAGTGTGACACGCTCATTGCCTATCACAGGAAATGGTGAGCAAACCGTGGTATTTTCGTGCCTATCACCTTATATGGATAAAGACAGTCTCAGCGTGCAGGCGGTGGGTAATGTCAATATTGGTGAAATCAGTATTGAAGAGTTAACAGGAGAGCAAGCAATCCAGTGCCAATATCAAGGTGATGCCGAGGTACAAACACAGCAAAATACTTTAGCTAGTATTAATGCGCAATTAGAAGCGGCGCGCTTAGCAAAAGCCTATTTGCAAAATTTGACTGAGGCCACGCAAGTCAATACCGAAGGGACTATCGCTAGCAACGCACGCGATATAGAGGCGCAGGCGACCCGTATTAACCAAAGTATTATTGAGATGGAGCGGCGACAAGCAAGCGCCCAAGATACACTAAATCAGATGATGGCAAGCAGTGTCACGTCAACGGCGAGTAATGTGACCCAAGTGAGTGTACGCACTGCCAGTCGCGCGCCAAGTAGCATTAAATTGCACTATCAAGTACAAGGCGCAGGGTGGGAGCCCACCTATCAGGCGCGTCTCAATACCAATAGCGAGCAGCTAAATATCATCGCTTCTGCGATTATCGCCCAACAAACGGGCGAGAATTGGACCAACGTTCCTGTCACTCTCAGTACAGCCAATCCCAACCAGCGCGCGACAGGACGACTGCCTCATGTACCGCGCCTATCACTTTATGAAGAAAACCAAAAAGTGCATCGTGTAACGCCTATGGAAGAGAGCTTACCTGTTGTATTGGTGTCTGGAAGAGAGGGTGATAGCGACGATTCTAGAGCACCAAATATGGCACCACTGCCGAACTTTACGGTCAGTAGCCAAAATAAAAACGGTATTATTGAATATCGCTTGCCGCAGCGAGTGACGATACCCAGTGGTGGCAGGCGAGTGCGTACTGTCATTGGCGAGCAGTCTGGCAGCAGTAAGCTGTGGGTTCGTAGTACCCCGAGCGTTGAGACGGCCGCCTATTGGTACGCATCAGCGCCGTTCCTGACGCCAGAGTGGGTAGATGGCTCACTACAGCTGTACCGTGATGACAATTATGTTGGACAATCGCGCTATAACTATCAAATGCTAAAAGAGCAGGGGATTGGTTTTGGTCGTGATCCTAGCATGATGGTCAAAGCGCTGACCAATGAAGACAAGCAAGGGGAAAAAGGCGTGCTCAACCGCACACAAACTCTAACAACGACTAAGGCCTATGAATTTACCAATCAGCATAACCGCACTGTGCGCCTAAAAGTGTTGGGGAGCGAGCCTATCAGCCGTGATGACAGTCTCAAAGTCGCCGTCACCCACACGCCGCCTGTCACCGAGCGCAATTGGAATGACAATCAAGGTATGGTAGCGTGGGAGTTCAACGTGCCGAGTAAACAGTCACAGGTGATACGCTCAACCTCCCAAATCAGTTACCCTGCCAATAAGATATTGACTGGTGATCGATAAATGATACTTACTCAGCAAATCAGTTTTAAGCGATGATGTTTATTTTTACCAAAAATCTCGCGCCCCATAAACGTTTATCAAAGGAATATTATGTGTATTGTCGCCATTGCTTGGCAGTTATTTGACGAGCTGCCATTAGTACTCTTGTCCAATCGCGATGAGTTTTTGCAGCGTCCGACGGAGCCTCTGCACCAATGGGCCGATCAGGATATCTATGCAGGGCGTGATAAGCAAAGTGGCGGTACGTGGTTGGGTATCCATCAGCAAGCGTTACAAACGCAAAGTTCGGAATATTATGAACAAAATGGACGCTGGGCCGCCGTATTGAACTTTCGTGATGGCGTGCAGGCAGGTATTAATGAGCGTTCTCGTGGTGAATTGGTCACGCGTTTTTTGACCGGTACGCTCAGTCCGATGGCGTTTGCACGGCAGATTGAATTACAAGCTTATGCGGGTTTCAATCTGATTATTGGTGACGCTAGGCAAGCAGTCATTGTTAATAATCGTGGTCATGCACCTACGCCACTGCATACAGGATTGCATGTGATTTCAAACGGTCAGCCAGAGGATAGCTGGTTTAAGACCGAGCGGTTGCGTGGACGTTTGCGCCAAGAAGTGCTACCGCTAATTGCCGAGGACAGCGCGGCTAGCTACTGGCAAGCAGCTGCATTCAATGTGTTGTCAGATAATACCAAGGCACCGGATGATCAGTTGCCAGATACCGGGATGAGCACTGAGCTTGAGCAGACCCTATCCTCTGTTTATATTGAGCCTGTGAGCTTTGGCAATACTGACACCAGCAAGCCTACTTATGGAACACGGACACAAAGCATTTTAACTTTGAGGCAAGAGAAGGGAAAAGGCTCAGAGATCACCGCTCACATTGTCAGTCGAGAGTATCCGCATTCAGTGGCTAGTGAGTAAAAACTTATTATTCAATGTCAGTGATAACTTCTACTGATTTCACGAGAACCTATACATCATTATTAAAAACATTCACACAAAAAAGCCTGCATCACTGGATACAGGCTTTTTGTAATATGACAAACAATAAAAGTACGTTTTACTGATTAAGACTGGATCAAATGATTGCTTTGCTCAGGCAAGATCAGCTCTTGCTTTAAGGGTAGCTCACGTACCAGCTCTTGTAGGGCGCGACGATACACGCCTCGTTTGAAGTGAATCACTTGTCCGAGTGGATACCAGTAGCTGACCCATTGCCAATGGTCAAATTCAGGTTTCCCTTCATCAAAGCGGATATGTTGGGTATTTGGCTCATCTAAGCGTAGCAAAAACCATTTTTGTTTTTGCCCAATACATAAGGGGTGCTGGCCATGGCGTACGTAACGTTTTGGCAGACGATAGCGCAGCCAGTCTTGAGTGACTGCCAGTAGCTCCACATGACGCGGGTGTAAACCGACCTCTTCCCAGAGCTCGCGATACATTGCATCCATCGGCGTCTCCCCGCGGTCGATACCACCCTGCGGAAATTGCCAAGCGTTGTGACCAATACGTTTTGCCCACAGAACCTGCCCTTGTGTATTTGCCAAGATGATGCCGACATTGGCGCGAAAGCCGTCTGCATCTATCATGACTAAACCTTTTTAATTTGTTTAAAAATAGCCTGTTTTCATCTGATACTGCGATAGCAATCATAATTATTATAAGGTGATGGTTATCAATATCAGCTAAAAACAAGATTCATTACCGTTATTAAACCAAGAAACAAGCAGAATGTGTAACAGTATTTTGCTATAAAATGTTTCACGAGTTTTACCTTTTAAAATCAATTATTTATAAACAGACTTTTGTAGGTTTTTCAAATAAAAATTTGATAAATATCGATGCGAGTAACGATAGCTTCATAGTGCTCAAATCATTTATTGAAGAAGAGAGTAAAACCAAGAAATTGTTTTCTCACGACACCATAGCCAAACAATGGCTTTATAAAATCTTGCTTTGGCTTATGCTACACTAGCCAAGCTGCATATATTTCAAACAATAAAAATAGGCTTATGCCAATTACAGTAAGGAACATTTACAATGTCAGAATCAAAAGCAAGCGTCACATGGCAAGAGAACAAAGCGTTCATGGGCGTGTCACCGTCAGGGCACAATGTACAAATCGATGCGGACAAAGAAAAAGGCTCAAGCCCAATGGAGCTAGTCTTACTAGGGCTGGGTGGTTGTGCCAGCTACGATGTGGTGTCAATCCTCCAAAAGTCGCGTCAAGATGTCACGGATGTACGCTGTGAGCTGACCGCCAAGCGCGCCGAAACTGTACCAGCTGTTTATACCGATATTCATCTGCATTTTGTGGTCACTGGTCAAGACATTAAAGACAAACAGGTCGAAAAGGCCATTCATTTATCCGCAGAAAAATACTGCTCAGCCAGTCGCATGCTGGTCGCAGGTGGGGTCAATATTACCCATGATTTCGAAGTGATTGCAGGCTAAGGACTTATATAATGATCAGTGCATTTTTTGACTTGGTTTCTGATAAAGTTGCGTCTGCCATTTTGGCGATGGTGGTAGCGAGCTTATTGCCTTGGGCTGTATCAATAATTGCAAAAGTATCTGGCGGCTTTAGGGTCATAAATAATGCACATCCTCGCGATTTTTTTCAGCACACAACTGGAATGGCGGCACGTGCCAATGCTGCGCAGCAAAATAGCTATGAAACTCTGCCAGTGTTTTTGGCGGCAGTGCTGGTGGCTATGCTGTTCTTTGTACCACAATCGATTATCAACGTATTGGCTTGGCTATATGTGATCATTCGGATTGGTTATTGCACCGCTTATATCACCAACTTATCGACGTTTCGCTCTATTCTCTGGGTGCTATCCATGGCATGTTGTCTGATGCTGTTTTATCTGGCAATACGAGTGAGTGTATAGCGTTACCCGTCTATATTTACTAAGTAGACCACATATGATCAGGTGATTATTATTGTACGCTTGCTTGTAGTGCATTGATAATCACCGCTTTGTTTTTCTCTCGCTTGATACTTTCCCACACTGTTTGTGCCTCAGCATAGCCTTTGGTGAGCATACCCAGCCACTGTTTATAACGCCCAACCAATACCACATCGTTCTTTGCTGCGCCTTCCAAAAACTTAACTTGATGGGCGATCAAATCTTGCCATAGCAAGGTTGCCGTGTTTTTTCCGCTGTCATCATGATTTTCAGTATGGTTATCGACTTGCGCAACCAAATCAGGTCGTGTGACTGCGCCGCGACCTAACATGAGATGTGACGTGCCTGCCTGAGTCATACAGTCATTTGCTTGCGCTGCGCTCCATATCTCGCCATTGGCAATCACAGGAATATCAAGTGCATTAAAACTTTGGATTTTGTCCCAATAAGCAGGCGGCTTATAACCTTGGGTTTTGGTGCGTGCATGGATGGTCAACCAATCCGCGCCACTTGCAGCAATTGCGCCGCGAATGTCATCCATCCGTGAGGTGTCGGTATAGCCCAAGCGAATCTTGGCAGACACAGGAATATGCGCGGGTACCGCTTTACGTACCGCGCTGATAATCTGATACATGGTTTCGGGTTCATCAAGTAGCACCGAGCCGCCGCGATGGCTATTAACTGTCTTGGCAGGACAGCCAAAGTTGATATCAATCGCAGGCGCGCCAAGCTCGCAAGCATAAGCAGCGTTTTCTGCCATCAGCTGCGCGTCGCTACCCAAAAGCTGCACATGAATGGGCGTGCCAGAAGCCGTTTTGGCATTGTGATGTAACTCTGGTGCGTATTTATAAAACACATGGGCTGGCAAGACATGCTGGGTGATACGAATAAATTCACTGACTGACCAATCATAGGGACGACCTAAGTCTGCTGCAATTTGCGTTAAAATTTGGCGCATTAAAGGATCGGTCAAACCTTCCATGGGGGCGAGGAGGCGGACGGGATTGGCAAATAACTGATGCATGGTATTTTGATGTGCTTGGTGTTGCTGAATATTATTCATACTTGTGATGCACTGTTAAAAGGTCGTTATAATGTGAAGTGGATTGAGGCGTTAGGTTGGCAACCAAAAAAGTGGTTAAGTATTGCCAAAAATCACTTTTTTCCCTGTCTGCAATCCTGATATCAAGTCTTTAATATTATGAATATCTAGATTACTCTGCGCCCGCGTACAAGCGACATAAAGCAAGCGCAGCTCTTCTGGACTTATCTTGACCGCATTGGTCGTCACATCGTAGTAAAAATCATCATCTAGTTGTACTTTGCCCCACTCAAGCCCTTTGGCCTTATGCGCGGTAGAGATGACATAATCCGCATTTTCGATACTGGTGAGACTATTGACCGCTTGGCTTAGTACATTAGTGCCGTGATCATCGACCAGTTTGACCAGTGTTTTAAGATCACTGCCTTCATTGGTTTCAGCGTACTCTTGTACATCGCCCCAATTATAAAAATAAGCGAGCTCGGGTACACCATAAGCCGATTTACCATTTTTTAAGTTTTCAGCTGCCTGGCAGAATTTGAGCATGCGATCAGTATCTGCTTGTAGCGCTACACGGTGCCCGTGCTTTAACCCTGTGAGTAATTGCGACATCGCCGCAGCATTGGTACGGCATAAAATGGCGTCTTTTTTACTGTGTACCATACCTTTATCAGTAGAAGACTGTTTGTTTGGATTGCCTTTTAGCGGCACGTCTTCTTGTAGTGCTTTTAATAGAGTATTTGCCACTTCTGCAATCGGCTCACCAAAGCGAAAAGACTGTGTCAATAATGTCTGCGGTAGCGGCAGCTTTTTCATTGCATTCACAGCGCCGCGCCATTCATAAATCTGCTGGTGCGCGTCGCCCACATAGATAACTTGTCTCGACTGCTGGGTCAAGATACCCATCATCAATGGATCAGCATCTTGCGCCTCATCAAATAAAATAAAGTCCGCAGGGATGCTCGGCTTGGACAATGCCCACAGCTTGAGATAAATATCATGCCCGATGCCCGCAGGATGACGCGCATCGATCGACTGTAGCCAGCGCTGTTCAACGGCAGGGTAGAGCATCTCGCGTAATTGCTCGGCGTCTGAATCATCGAGCCAGCTTGGAAACAGTATGTGCCTTGGCGCAGGGTAGCTGGCATGTGTACTACAAAAATTACTTACTGCGTCACTGACGAATCGAGACAACCGTGCTGGTGTCAGCGTAATGTATTTATTAACCCCATCCATTTGCCGACGCACTTGCACAGGTTGCAAGCCCAAATCATCACCGAGGCGCTTAGGTGAAAAGCGCGGCAAAGACAGCTTGGCGGTAATATCACGAGCAACATGACGATAAGCTAATGAGTGAAAAGTACGGCACTCGACATGTGGTGGAAACTTTGAACGAGCATCATTGGCAATCGCTTTGTTAAAGGCCAGATACAGTCCGCGACCTCGCAAACGCTCACCGATTAGCTTGAGCGTTGTGGTCTTACCAGCGCCTGCGTACGCCACCACTTTAAATGATTTTTGGTCCATCGCCATATTCAGCGCGGCGAGCTGCTCATCAGTGGGATCGCTCATATAAGCTGGCATCGATGCGGACATAATAAAGCTACCTAAATACAAGAAGTGATTAAAAACACAAGGGGCAAAAAAAGCCACTGGATAAACAATGGCTCATAGATGGTGGTACTCAATCGTGACAATAAGCACTAAGCTTACGCGTGGGGCAAGAAGAAAACAAGATAAGTCAGACGGGTAAATGCTTTATTCTTTGATTGTTGATATCAGGTCGGTACTAGGTTCTTCTTTGATCAAGATTTTTGCTAAAAATAACCCAAGCTCAAACAGTAACCACATCGGGATTGCTAGCATCAGCATGGATACCCCGTCAGGCGGCGTGACCACGGCAGCCACAGCAAAACAGCCCACAATGATATAACGACGCTTTTCTTCTAGACTCTGAATGGAGACAATCCCTGCCAATATCAATAGCAAGGTCACAACTGGAATCTCAAAGGTCAAGCCAAACACCATAAATAGCTTTAAAGCAAAACTCAGATAACTGTCGATATCGGTCATCGGTAATACGTTTTGCGGGGCAAACATAATAAAAAACTTTAAGACCCCTTTGAGCACAATAAAATAAGAAAACGCCACACCTGCATAAAACAAAAATATAGAAGACAGCAGCACTGGGATAGCGATTCTCTTTTCTTTTTTATATAAACCTGGCGCAACAAATGACCATATCTGATAAAGAATATAAGGCATCGCCAAAAAGGCAGCAACGAAGACCGTCAAACGTATCGGTGCCATAAAGTTCGAGGTGATATCTGTGGCAATCATGGTCGAATTGGCAGGCAACTGTGCCACCAACGGATCCGATAAAAAGTTATACAGCTCACGTGAGTAACCGACCAACCCCAAAAATATGATCAAGACAGCCACGCATATTTTGATTAGATGGCGGCGTAGCTCAATCAAATGCTCAGTGATAGGCATATCGCCCAATGCGCTTAAAACATCCTCTGATGATTCATTTTGAGTGCTATCAGTTGTTGCTTTACCGTCTTGATTAATGCCATTTAAAGCAGGAATATCTGAATCAGTGAGTTTTTCTTGGCGGCTTTTTTTGCGTTTGAGTAGTTGCATCAGTCAGTCCCCTGCTTATTATCAGAAGTCTGCGTACTTACCGAGCTATTTAGTAAGGTATCGGCTTTATAGTTCGGTAGATAAGGTGGCATTGGGAGGCGACGAGCTTTATCGTAAGCACCCAAACGGAACCACATATTTTCCCACGGTCGGGTATTAAGGATTTGAGTAACGGGCACGGCCATATCGCTATCATCGTTGCTGTTACCGTGCTTTGATAACTGACCCTTCTCTAAAGTATCTTGTGGCTCGTCAGTTGCATAAGAGTAGTCGAATGCTTTTGGTATGGCTGATTGCTGATGATTTTTTGTGTCGTCAGCTTTGCTATTTCTATCATTCGCGACCGTTTCATTTGATGCTTTTAGAGAATGGTTTTGTGAGCTTTCAAAAGCCTTCATATTGCCGCGCATCTCCGCCATCTCACGCCTCATATCGGCTTCGGTTTGACGAATTTTGGCCAGCTCTTTTTGCATTTGTTGGCGTGTCTCAGCCAAGTCTAGCTCGGCCTCTATTTCAGACTGTAATGTGGAGACGGTGCGGCGAATTTTGGCATACCATTGCCCAGCCGTACGCGCTGCCTGTGGCAGTTTTTCTGGGCCCAAGACGATTAGGGCGATTACGCCAAAGAGAAGTAGTTCAGAAAACCCGATATCAAACATAATGGTCCGATGTCACTGTCTAGATGCTATACATTATGCTTGTCATCAACCTTAGTGGTTGCTGGGCGCTCGTCGGTATGGGCCGTGCCATCATGGTCAAGCACCACGCGTTTTTTGGCATGCTCTGTATTTTCATCTTTGACCGCTTCTTTAAAGCCTTTAACCGCACCGCCCAAATCTTTGCCCGCGTTTTTTAGTTTTGCAGTGCCAAATACGACAACGACGACGACCAATAGTATCAGCCAATGCGTAATAGAAAAACTACCCATAATGGTATCCTTGTGACCTGGTTTTGTGACTTAGTTTTCAGTCTTCATATGTCTGCTTTGTGTTGATAAAGCCTGCTTTGAATTGATAAAAAAGTTATGTATCAAAAAAAGCATCACATATAATTCGAGATAAAACAGAGCTATATTATAACCTGCAGTTATTACAAATAGGTGAAATCAACAATAATCAAACAGGGTCGATGCTTTTTTTTGTATCTTAATAACTATCTAGCCGCTTTTTCGTCGATACCTGATAAGCCAAACCGTCTACCTAGCTCATTTAGTACAGCGTCTGACTCTATGTCAAACCATGCCAGTCCGACTAAAGTATGGAACCAGACATCTGCCACTTCATAGATCAGCTCGTGGCGCGCCGCCTCAAAAGCAGCTTTGTCTTTATTTTCATCACAGTGAGCAAAATCTTTGGCAGCAATGATGCTCTCTGTACTCTCTTCACCGACTTTTTCTAATATTTTATTCAAGCCTTTGGCGTATAGGCTGGCGACATAAGAGCTGTCGGCATCGGCTTGTTTGCGCTCTGCCAATACCTGATCGAGCTGTTGTAGCACAGAGCCTTTATCGACTTGCGCTTGAGTGTTATTAGAGTCGATGGTCGCGCTAGCATTTTCGTTTTCAGCATTGGTGCTAGCAGATTTATCAGAATGATAAATATCCGCAGGGTCTTTCAATACTTTATCGACTGTCTGCCATTCAGGTGTTTGGCCTGATAGATCTAAACGCTGATAAAAACAAGACTCACGGCCTGTATGACAAGCAATACCGCCCGCTTGAGTCACGCTTAGCACAATCACGTCTGCGTCACAGTCTAGACGAATATCGTGGACGGTTTGCGTATGACCTGATGATTCGCCTTTGTGCCACAATTTGCCACGCGAACGCGAAAAATAAACCGCGGTCTGCGTTTGTACGGTGAGCTGTAATGCGTCTGCATTCATCCAAGCCATCATCAAAATACGGCCTGACTTGTGATCTTGAGCAATTGCAGGAATCAAACCATCAGCATTAAAAGTTACGGCAGTCAGCCAAGCAGGTAGAGTCATAATGTATGTGTCGTCTTATAGTTAGAGAGTAAAAATATCAATAAGTAATTATACTACTTATGATTGGAGCGAGGAGATTGTCTAAAATGCTCTGAAATATGATGTCATATGAAAGCTGCGCGAGCATTAAAATGAGAAAGGTGATATTGACTCGCTATTTTACAGCCTAAATAAATGAGGATATAGAGCCTCTTTGGTCGTGTTATCGAGCTTAATCACTTTATTGAGATTAAAATCATAATTCCTAAAATGTTGTCTTGCTTTGGCGACCACTTCACCTGTGTGCATACGTGTGATCTTTATCACGATGCTACCGCCATTATCATATATTGGCTCAACACCGACTTCAAACAAAAGCTCTTCGCATACTCGTATACGACTCAAAATAACCAACTGCAATGTATCAATAATTAAGCCCTGGTTATCTGAATTGATTTCTTTAATACCTTTAGCGTGTAGAAACCTTAGTCGCGCTTCGGACAGAAGGGCAGTCAGAGATTCGATGGTCACATGCTGTCCCAAGTCGATTTCGGTATGACGCACGCGCATCACTGTCTCAAAAACAAATAAATAATCCTCAAATACCAACTCTTGCTTTGACACACTATCTCCTAAAGTGGTGGCAAACAATTATGCTACTTATCATGCGATAGGTTGGCAGAATCATAATAATGATGAACAAATAAAAGGCTGTATACACTTAATAAATGAGTGTGCTTTCATGACACTCATATTATGATGTAACTTAAGTATCTACTTAAGCACAGCTTCAGCTGACATTCAATCTATTTGGATGAAAATTGACCATTTTTATGAGGTTTTTAAGAGCTGCGCTGTAGCGCTACTCATGCTGGCTAACGGTCTTTATTGCCAAGTAAAGGTTAGCCAAAACTTTACTTGGCAAAACAAGGCACTATCTGCTAAAATACCGCCTCCCACCTCGAGGCAAATAGAGGTTTAGTGGTTATTTATATAGCGATTATTCGGTATGACTATTTGACGACCAGGTTCTAAAACAGAAAAAGAGGCAAATCATCATGAAAGTTAAGATGAAAACCAGAAGCGGTGCCGCTAAACGCTTCAAAAAAACAGCAAACGGCTTTAAACGTAAACAAGCATTCAAAAGCCATATTTTGACCAAGAAATCACCTAAGCGTATTCGCCAGTTGCGTGGTCTTAAGTTGGTACATAAATCTGACGAAGCAGCCATTCGTCGTATGTGCCCATACATCTAATAGCCTACTGTCATCTATCTTTGATTGAAAACTATCTGATGAAATGATAGTTGACTTTGCAATCTGACAATGATGTTTGTTATTTGACAGCATCATCACTCGCTTAACAGTGATTACAAAATCTTGGAGTAAATTATGGCCCGTGTAAAACGTGGTGTACAGGCAAATCGCCGTCACAAAAAAATCTTAAAACGCGCAAAAGGCTACTACGGTGCCCGTTCACGTGTTTACCGCGTAGCGGTACAGGCAGTGACCAAAGCTGGTCAATATGCTTATCGTGACCGTCGCAACAAAAAACGTACTTTCCGTCGTCTTTGGATTGCACGTATCAATGCTGGTGCACGCTTAAACGGCTTAAGCTATAGCCGCTTTATCAATGGCTTGAAAAAAGCAAACATCGCAATCGATCGTCGCGTTCTAGCAGACATCGCTATGCATGATGCAGCGACTTTCACAGCATTGGTCGAAAAAGCAAAAGCGGAACTAGCATAAATATTAACTACTCTTTAGAGATTAAGTAGATATAAAATTTATCTAAGTAAGCGTCTAAACGAATAGAACTAATATTGATTAATAGTACGATATTAATAAAAGCTACCGCTGGTCGGTGGCTTTTTTTATTTTAAATTATGGTGTATTTACTTAGTCTGAGTGGATACCAGCACCTGCTCTTTATCTGTCTAAATATTCAAGCCTTTTAGACCACTTATCTTTATGAAGATAACGGGATAAATGGTTTGCAATATTTGGTCAAACCCCTACAATTAATAGTCCGTTCAAATCAGGAATAATGCGTCTTATGACTAACCCTGCTGCTACCAACGACTTGTCGGCGCTACCGACCTTGTCTTCAGAGCTAAACGAGCTCAATGAAGCTCAGCTTACCGACTTTGCGAGTGCTGCTGAAGCTTTGATTCTACAAGTAACTGATGCGCGTACCTTGCAAGACTTGCGTGTGCAATTGACTGGCAAAAAAAGCCCATTGACGGGCTGGTCAAAGCAGATGGGCAAACTCGATGCTGATGATAAAAAAACCTACGGTGGCTGGTTGCACGAGGTGCGTAGCCGCATTCAGCAAGCGCTGAGCGATCAACAGCAGCAGTTAGAAGTCGCCGCGCTCAACGCCAAGCTAGAAGCAGAGAGCATTGATATTACGTTGCCAGCTCGCGGTGGTCAAAAAGGTCATCTGCATCCAGTAACGATGATTACTCAGCGTATGCAGCAGTACTTTATTCAAGCGGGCTTCAATGTTGCCACCGGCCCTGAAGTTGAGAGCGATTACTATAACTTTGAAGCGTTGAATATCCCGTCGCACCATCCTGCGCGCGCGATGCATGATACATTCTATTTCGATGCGCATTATCTACTGCGTACGCATACCAGTCCTGTCCAGATTCGTACCATGGAAAAGAACGAGCCACCGATTCGCATCATTTGCCCAGGCCGTGTTTATCGTAACGACTCAGACCAAACCCACTCACCGATGTTCCATCAGTTAGAAGGCCTTATGGTCACAGAGTCGAGCACTTTTGCTGAGCTAAAAGGTCTGATTAGTGAGTTTCTAGAAGCATTTTTTGCCAAAGAGCTGACCGTACGTTTCCGTCCTTCATTTTTCCCATTCACTGAGCCGTCTGCAGAAGTAGATATCTTAGATGATAACGGCAAATGGCTTGAAGTGATGGGCTGCGGTATGGTACATCCACAAGTATTGACCAATTGCGGTATTGATAGCGACAAATACACAGGCTTTGCATTTGGGATGGGTATCGAGCGCTTTGCGATGTTGTATTACGGTATTGATGACTTACGTTTGTTTTTCCAAAATGACGTGCGCTTCTTAAAGCAATTTGGCTAACGTGCTTTTGTTGATATAAAAGTGCTCCTTGTTAATACAATAAGTTAATTTGCCAAGCTTTACTCCAACATCTTTATTATAAAATTCTGATCCGAGATATTTATGAAAATTAGCGAACAGTGGCTACGTCAATGGGTAAATCCCCAAAATACCAGCGAACAGTTGGCTGAACAGCTGACGATGGCAGGGCTTGAGATTGATGACCGTTACGCAGTTGCCCGTGCATTTAGCGGTGTGGTCATCGGTGAAGTCATCAGCGTTGAGCAGCATCCAGATGCAGACAAACTGCGTGTCACGCAGGTAAATATTGGCGACGCTGAGCCGCTACAAATTGTCTGCGGTGCACCTAATGTGACCGTCGGTATGAAAGCACCGGTTGCTACCGTTGGTGCGATACTACCAAGCGATGAGGCAAAAGGTTTTAAGATTAAGAAAAGCAAATTACGCGGTGTTGCCTCAAACGGCATGCTATGCGGCGCCTCTGAAATTGACTTGGTCGATGATATCGATGGCTTGCTTGAATTGCCTGAAGATGCACCAGTTGGTACCGATATCCGTGAGTATTTAGGTCTAGATAATCAGATATTAGATATCTCTATCACCCCAAACCGTGGTGATTGCTTTAGCGTTCGCGGTATCGCTCGCGAGATTTCAGTCATCAATGATTTGTCTGTACAAACGCCTGCGATTCCTGACAACATAGTCGCTTCTGATAATGGCGCAACGCCCGCTGTAACTGTTGATGCGGTAGAGGCGTGCCCTCGCTATCTGTTGCAATCGATTAGCAATATTGATCGTAGCATCGATACTCCAAAATGGATGCAAGATGCATTGGTACAGTCAGGACTACGTTCACACAACTTCTTGGTCGATGTGACCAATTATGTGTTGATGGAATTGGGGCAACCGCTACACGCTTTTGATGCCGATACCATCGAAGGTGATATCGTTGTGCGTTTGGCACAGCCTGATGAAACCATTACTTTGCTCAACGAGCAAACGGTTACGCTAACCGGTGATGAGCTTGTGATTGCTGATGACAAAGGTGCCTTGGCACTGGCTGGCATTATGGGTGGTCAGCGTAGCAGTGTCACCGATAGTACGACCAATATCGTGGTAGAAAGCGCTTTCTTTAATCAACTGGCTATCGCTGCGCGCGCACGCCGTTTCGGATTGCATACGGATGCATCACAGCGTTTTGAGCGTGGGGTCGATTTTGAATTGCCGAAACTTGCCTTGGCACGAGCTTGTGACTTGATCACAAGCATCACGGGCGGCGAAGCAGGACAAATAGTCACGGCCGAAAACCTTGAGCATCTGCCAGCACGCGAACCGATTACATTGCCAATCGCGAAAGTACGTGATG
Source organism: Psychrobacter sp. UBA2514 (assembly GCF_002341255.1). Classification (NCBI taxonomy): domain Bacteria; kingdom Pseudomonadati; phylum Pseudomonadota; class Gammaproteobacteria; order Moraxellales; family Moraxellaceae; genus Psychrobacter; species Psychrobacter sp. UBA2514. Next base: position 28,722 of record NZ_DDNS01000006.1, on the reverse strand, counting down.
TTATTGGTATTGATATCGAGCCATCAGAGATGGTGCGTATCTTAACTCAACTAGGTTTTGAGGTAGAGCAGCAAAACGACGCATTGATTTGTAAGCCGCCGTCTTACCGTTTTGATATGAGTATCCGCGAGGATCTCATCGAAGAAATTGCCCGTATCTATGGCTATGACAATATTCCAAGCGTATTGCCATATTTGCAAGTCAGCATGGATTATGACGATACTGCAGATTTGACTCATGGGATGAAGCTAGCACTGGTCGATAACGGTTATATGGAAGCCATCAGCTTTAGCTTTAGTGATGCAAAATTAGAAGCATTGCTTGATGATGAAGCGCTAGGAGAGGTGTTGGCACTGGCAAACCCTATCTCTAGTGATTTGGCGGTCATGCGTCGTACCTTGCTGTCAAGTTTACTGCCTTGCGTGCAATATAACTTGAATCGTCAGCAGCCACGCGTACGTTTCTTTGAGACGGGTCTTAGCTTTGTTGGACAAAGTATCAGTGATTTGGTGCAAACCCCAAGCATTGCATTGGTCGCAGTGGGTGATGTATGGAGTGAGCAGGCTTATCAAAACCGCGTCTTAGATTTTTATGATCTCAAACATGATATTGAACAGTTATTACCAGCGCAGATCGATAGCGCCCGTATTCGCTATGAGCGTAGTGCGCTGAGCTTCCTGCATCCAGGACAAAGCGCTGAGTTATATATCGATGATATCTATGTTGGTTGGTTGGGTCAGCTACATCCAAATACTGCTAAGCAGTTGGATCTGCCAACGACATGGGTTGCCCAATTGTCACTGGCACCGCTATTGACGATTGCTCGTGAGCAGCATTCGATTACGACGCCTAGCAAGTTCCCACAAGTGCGCCGTGATATTGCTATTTTAGTAGACAGTGATATCAGTTTGCAGACTTTAGAGTCAACGGTACGAGCTGCGGCAGGTGATTTGTTGACTGATCTGTGGCTATTTGATGTGTATCAAGGCGATAAAGTACCGACTGGTCAGCGCTCATTGGCGTTTGCACTTGTATGGCAAGATGCTACACAAACCCTATCAGATGAAGCTGTAAAAACTGCCACTGATAAGGTTGTACAGGCATTAACGGATCAACACGCAGTCCAGTTACGTGACAGCTAATATTTAGTCTTTAAAAGACCCAATGCCCTATAGCCTCTTCAGTTATGAGGCTATGGAGCATTGCTATTCGTAAAAACTATTATTTATAACCCTTTTACTTGTAAAACAAGTTAAGTCATTATTAATAAAGGATTTTAATGTATAGTTTATTAAAAACTACTCAAAAAACCTTTATAATAATTAGACTTAACCCTCATACCGCTAAACCATGATATTCGACATCACGACATAGCATAGGAGTCGTACTGTGAGCACCTTAACCAAATCTGACATAATTGAGCACTTAATGAGTCATCTAAATCTGACACGCCAAGAAGGTCGCTGTCTGGTGGAGAACTTTTTTGATGAGCTGTCAGATAGTTTGATTGATGGCAAAGAGGTCAAGCTTTCAGGCTTTGGCAACTTTGAGCTTAAAGACAAAAACAGCCGTCCAGGCCGTAACCCTAAAACAGGAGAGCCTGTCGCCGTATCCGCGCGCCGCGTGGTGACTTTCAAGACAGGACAAAAGTTTCGTCAGAAAGTTGATGAGCGTTTATTTGATACTTAGTGTGTTATTGAGTATGACAGCTTGCTTGTTTTCGCTATAGCCTTGTATAGCCAATAAATACCAAGTATGGTTATAGGTAACTAGCTGTCATAAATTGCAGGCATAAAAAAAGAGAGCATAGGCTCTCTTTTTTTTATTACCGTTTATTTATTGTATGAACAATAAATTACTGAGCTGGCTCTTCAACAACAACTTCGTCAGAAGCGTCAACAGCAGCAGTATCAGTTTCGCTAGCTACGTCAACGCTAGTAGTAGTGCCGTCTACAGGAACTTCAGCGTCCATTTCGTCAGTAGCAGTTGCCACTTGAGCGTCAGCGATGTCAGCTTCAGCGTCAGCAACAGCAGCGTCAGCATCAGCAGGGATAGCTTCACCGTCAGCAGCGCCTTCAGCTAGCTCTTCTTGTGCGTCTTGCACTTCTTCTTGCGCGTCAGATAGATCTTCAGCAGCGTTTTCTTTGTTGCTGTCACAGGCAGTTAGGCCCATAGTTGCAGTCATGATACCAGCTAGAGCAAGTAATTTAAGTTTCATAAGGTTTTCTCCGGAAAAATGAAATGAGCAGTAGCAGCAACAAAGGACGAATTCCGAGGTTTCTCAGAATTCAATTAGTCTTAGTTACAGCTACTCAGCTTCCACGCATTCTATATGTTTTATATGAAAATGGAAATAGGGTTGTACAATTAAGTAACAATAATATTTAAAATAATATTTTACTTCATCTGTTCGATAGTATTTTTAATACAACAAACCTGATTAATCGACGTATAATCAATGACATTAGACTGTTACGGCACAATATGCAGTCCTACTTTTGGTTGTAATTTAACGTATGTATGGTGTTTAGTTAAGTAAAATTAGAGCCGATTGTCTCGTCTAATGAGGCACAAGTACGCCATTAATATGGGACAAGTAAATATGGGACAAATAAGCCATGATAATTAGCGCTATTTATATTAAGAAAAATTGCTTGTGAGTGAGCAAACCAAAAATCAAATCAACGTATTGAGCGGCATACTGTACAACATGAATAATGAACAATACGAGTGATTATATCTCGTATATTTGAGGAATAAACTATGAAATGGCAAGGCAGACGAGGCAGTTCTAATGTTCGCTCTAGTACGGGCGGCGGCAAAATGATAGGTGGTGGTATTGGCGGTATTATCATCGCAGGCATTTTATGGTTGGTATTTGGGGTAAATCCTATGACTGCGCTGCAAACAGGTCAGGTAATCGCTGGTGGTGGTAGTAATGGAACTTCCAGCGAACCTGCGATAAGTGACGATCGAGATACCCAGTTTGTCAAAGTTGTGCTGGCGGATACTGAAGAGGTCTGGCATCAGATATTTAACGAAGCGGGTAGTACTTATAAAGAGCCCTCGCTAATTCTGTTCAATGGTCAAGTAAATTCGGCTTGCGGTAGTGCCAGCGCGGCGACAGGGCCTTTTTATTGCCCAGGCGATCAAACGGTCTATTTAGACACATCATTTTTTGTGGAGATGCGTCAAAATCTGGGTATCGCAGGGGATCAGCAAGGCTCTGGGACTCAAGAAAACCAAGGTAAAGCGGGGGATTTTGCGCAGGCTTATGTTATCGCACATGAGGTGGGTCATCATGTTCAGACGTTACTGGGTATTAGCCAGCAGGTCAATGAAGCCCGTCGGCAAGTGACCCAAGCACAATCGAACAAGCTATCAGTATTACAAGAGCTGCAGGCAGATTGCTTTGCTGGCGTTTGGGCGCAGCGTAATCAGGAGCGCGTACAGTTTTTAGAAGCGGGTGATATTGATGAGGCTATTAATGCGGCTGGTCAAATCGGCGATGATCGATTTGCACAGGCGAGTGGTAGAGCGGTTGCGCCTGATAACTTTACGCATGGTACTAGCCAGCAGCGTGTTGAGTGGTTCACGCGGGGCTTAGAGAGCGGTAATGTACAATCTTGCGATACCTTTAGTGGTGCGCTTTAAAAGTAAGATTATTTTTTGCAACTCTGCCTATGGGTTATCAGTACAACAATAACCACGCAAAAATTTGACATAAAAAAGCCTGCAATCAATTGCAGGCTTTTTTATTATCTTCTATCTAATATGACTCAACGCATTATTAAGAAATATCAGTGTAGAAGTTTTTAGTTGTTATCAAGAATGTAACCACCAGCGCCACCGATAGCTGCACCAGCCAATGCACCACGAGCGATGTCTTTGCTGTCGCCTTTACTTCTGATAAGTGCGCCAGCTGCGGCACCTGCTGTTGCGCCTTTAGCGGTATTGCTCATACCACCATATGAATTACAACCAGTCATGATGAGTGCTGAGCTCGTAATTGCTGTCATTGCGATCGTCTTAGCAAATTGCATATTATCACCTATTTATTCGTCAAGTTTGAAATATAATACCTTTAAAAAAACAATGTCCATGATATTTTCAAATGTATTCCTACTGTCTACCATAATAGTGGGTTAGTAGATAGTTAGTCGTAGTAAAAACGCTAAACTTTGCAAACGACATGTAATTGATGTTTCCAGACTGTATCATAAAACGGGTACTTGCTTATATGAGGTACTTAACGCAAAAATAGGTAGGCGAGTATTTTGGCAATCGGAAATAAAAAAGACCACCGAACGGCAGTCTTTATATCAAGCAAACAATGGCATGCCTTGGAAAAATATGCGTAAATTAGTTCTGTGATTTGCGTTTCATTTGCTCAAAGAACTCGTCATTGGTTTTCGCTTCTTTGAGACGCTCCAACAAGAATTCAGTAGCTTGGACGCCATCCATCGGCTGCAGCAGTTTACGTAAAATCCAGACTTTACGTAGTTTATCTTCGTCCAACAAGCGCTCTTCGCGGCGTGTGCCTGATTTTTTGATATTGATTGCAGGGAAGACACGTTTTTCGGCCAAGTCGCGCTCAAGGGTGATTTCTTGGTTGCCCGTTCCTTTGAATTCCTCAAAGATCACGCTGTCCATCTTACTACCAGTATCAATTAACGCACTGGCAATAATCGTCAAACTGCCACCTTCTTCGACATTACGCGCAGCGCCAAAGAAACGCTTTGGACGCTCAAGCGCATTGGCATCCAAACCACCGGTCAATACTTTGCCTGATGATGGTATGACCGTGTTATAGGCACGTGCCAGACGAGTGATCGAGTCTAATAAAATCACCACATCTTGCTTATGCTCGACCAGACGTTTGGCTTTTTCGATGACCATCTCAGCCACTTGTACGTGACGCTGAGGTGGCTCATCAAAGGTAGAGGCAACGACTTCACCGCGCACGGTACGCTCCATCTCGGTGACTTCCTCTGGACGCTCATCAATCAACAGGACGATTAAGTAGCATTCAGGATTATTGCGAGTGATGGACTGAGCAATAGATTGCAATAACATCGTTTTACCCGCTTTTGGCGGTGCGACAATAATAGAGCGCTGACCTTTACCAATTGGTGCAATCAAATCAATGATACGCCCTGTCAGATCTTCGGTAGTACCATTACCAAGCTCAAGCTTTAGCTGCTCAGTAGGGAATAGCGGTGTTAGGTTCTCAAAAATCAGCTTATGACGTGAGCGATCTGGCGTATCAAAGTTGATTTCACCAACTTTTAGTAACGCAAAATAACGCTCAGAATCTTTTGGTGGGCGAATCGTACCAGCGATACTGTCGCCCGTTTTTAAGCTGAAGCGGCGAATTTGACTAGGGCTGACATAGATGTCATCAGGACCTGCTAGATAAGAGCCTTCTGATGAGCGTAAAAAGCCAAAACCATCAGGAAGAACCTCAAGCACACCGTCACCATAGATGGCTTCACCGTTGCGGGCATGGGTTTTTAAGATAGCAAAGATAATGTCTTGTTTACGGCTACGCGCCATGTTATCAAGACCCATTTCCTTGGCAATAGCCAACAGCTCAGAGATTGATTTTTTCTTTAATTCAGTTAGATTCATAGATAGGTCATTAGCAATTGATCAGATGAGAGATGCCATTAGCAGCACAAGTCACGACAGTGAGTAAAACGACAGTAATATGATGATAGAAGGTATTTGTACAGCGCAATGGCTTATGTAGTGTTGGTATTGCATGTCTGCTTATAGACGCATTGCTATCGCTGGATGCAAGGTCATAAGAATTAGGAATAAAAAAGGCTACATAAGAGTCTGCGTCAAAAACTCAATATCAGTCATTGCGTTTAGTCATTTCGTTTAGCAATGGTGTTTATAATGACGATTGTGTTTTTGTTGATAAACACGAGGAGAATAGCGACAAGATACTAGGAAAACAGATGGTTTTCTCTTGTCAGCAGACTATACGGTCTTCACAATAGCGTTGTCAATAAATTTTGCCAAAAAATTCGTATAATCAAGTTTTTTGCACAAAAAACAAGCAAAAAGCCATTATCGTTATCAGATAATGGCTTTCTTTATCGCTTTAGCTCATTGATTCAAAAAACTTTGAAATGATAACATTCAACTTATAAATGCTTGTCCAATACTTTGGCCAATTCAGCTTTTGGCTGTAGACCCATCACTGAATCTACTTTTTCGCCGTCTTTGAAGACAAATAAAGTTGGGATGTTGCGGATACCAAAACGGCTCGCTGCTTGTGGGTTGTTATCCACGTCAACTTTAACGATCTTAACTTTACCTTGGTACTCAGTCGCTAAATCTTCTAAAATAGGCGCAATCGCTTTACAAGGACCACACCAAGTTGCCCAAAAATCTACCAATACAGGAAGATCTGATTCTAGAACGTCTTGGTCAAAGTTTGTGTCGGTAGTATTAACAATAAGGTCTGACATAATTTTATCTCTCTTGTTTTATTTATTCTGTCACCACACACCAGCTGTCATATTGATCTAATAATAAGTGGGTCAGTGGTCAAAGAATCGTTTAGAAGTGGTGAAAATGTGCCATTATATTAACATGTTTGCTCAGTCTTGACAGATTCAGGCTGGTTAAATTGTTCAACAATTACGATTAGCACAATAAATCAAAACAGAATGACACAGGTTGGGTTTTCTCTGTTACGTGTGATCATTGCTTTGCTAAAACATACTTTTTGAGCACTTTTAGGCGTCTGTTTTTACATTGAATCATCCCACTTTTACTCTCAATAAATAGGGCGCTACTGTGTCAAAATAACAGCCGCCAAAGCCCCATATTACGTTCAATTTATATAAGTAGTTAAGTTTATGCCTTTTACTGATGAAGAAGTCGACGCTCTCAACGCGCAAGAAAATGCCTATCCACTTGAGTTTTTCAAACAATTTGCGCAAAAGATTACGGTGTACGAAGATGATGATATTTGGGTAGTGGATAAACCGGCAGGGCTGTTAAGTGTCGATGGCAAGACTCTCAAGGTAAGCCTGCTTGCTCGGCTTGAGCGTGCCAATCCAGCGGTAAAACTGATTCATCGACTGGATATGGACACGTCAGGTCTGATTATTTTCGCAAAAAATGCCGCCGCCCAAACCAATATCAGTAAACAGTTTATTGAACGCTTACCGCAGAAAAAATACCAAGCACGAGTTTTTGGGCAATGGGAGCAGGTGGGCGCAGCGGGTGAGATATCGGTGCCAGTACGCTATGAGCCGACGACCAAGCCGCGTCATATCGTTGATCATGACTGGTTAAAGCATGCTTTAACACTGTATGAAGTCATAGCGCACGAAATGTGTGATGGTCAACCAGTTACCCGAGTGATGCTAAAACCAGTGACAGGTCGCAGCCATCAACTACGCGTGCACATGGTGCATGCAGGTCATGTGATGATTGGCGACCCGATTTATGCCGAGGGCGCGGCACTCAAGATTGCGCCAAGGCTAAATCTACATGCGCAGCAATTGCGCTTAAAGCATCCAGTATTGGGTGCTTGGATGGACTGGGAAAGTCCATGCCCATTTTGATGCATTAGCTGCCTGAATATGAAGTCGAAGCGCGCGATTAATAGAAGCACTAAGGCTATCGCTGATCATGTAAACACAAGGATGAGAATATGCTTGATATCGCTACTACCAAACAGGCGATTAAAAGTCGCCTCGCACGTAGACAGTCGCAAAGGGGTAAGCCTGCCGATTATGAAGTGCTGATTATTGGTGCGGGCATTGCGGGTATCGGTATGGCCTGCCGCTTACAGCAACTAGCGCATAAAAATCTATTTGGTCATAAAGGTGCAAAAAAACAAAGGCGGAACAGATCAGTTAACAACAAAAGAGGCTCGCAGCGCTTTGTCATATTAGAAAAGAGGGCTGATTTGGGCGGCACGTGGGATTTATTTACCTATCCTGGTATCCGCTCTGATTCTGATGCCTTAACCTTTGGCTATAATTTTAGACCGTGGCTAGATTATAGAATGCTGGCAGCAGGTGGCGATATCAAGCGTTATATCGCTGATACGGCGCGCGAGTTTGGTATTACGGAGCATATTCGTTACGAGCATGAAGTTCAGCAAATATCATGGTCGAGTATGGATAAGTTATGGACAGCAACCATAAAAAACCATACCAGCGGAGAAGTGTTCGTTAAGACGGCAAAGTTCGTGGTCGGTGCTACGGGCTACTACGACTATAAGCAAGGCTATCGTCCTTATTTTGCGGGAGAAGAAGATTTCCGCGGTCGTATTGTCCATCCGCAGCATTGGGGTAATTTAGATTATAATGACAAAAAAGTGGTCATTATTGGCAGCGGTGCCACTGCAATGACGCTATTGCCGGCACTGGTAGATGAAAGCAGCGAGCAGTGTGCGCGTCATGTCACGATGCTACAGCGGACACCCACTTATGTGGCAAGCGTACCGGGCGATGATCATGCTATCGACTGGCTATCAGGCAAGTTTTCACCTTTATCAAAAGAGCAGGCTTATACGGTACTGCGAGCGCGCAACGTGTTGCGGCAGCAAGGGCTGTATAAATTAGCCACTCACGCGCCCAAGCTGATGAAAGCTGTGCTAAAAAGCGGCGTGACAAAAGAGTTAAAAGGTAGCGGCATTGATGTCGAGCACTTTATGCCCGATTACAATCCGTGGGATCAACGCGTATGCGCTGTGCCAGACAGTGACTTATTTAAGTCTTTGCACGGTAAACGTGCAGCAGTGGTCACCGATCAGATCGACCACTTCACTGAAACCGGTATTATGCTGCAATCAGGCGAGCATCTTGAGGCTAATATCATCGTCACAGCAACCGGATTGAAGCTGCAAATGCTAGGCGGAGCAGCGGTATATATCGACGGGCAGGCCATTGATATCGGTACGCGCATGACGTATAAGGCAGTCATGATCGAAGGCGTGCCTAACATGGCGGCCTTATTTGGCTATACCAATGCCTCATGGACGCTAAAGATTGATCTGGCGTGTCGATATGTGGTGCGGCTGTTGAGTTATATGCACAAAAACCGCTACCAAGTCGCGCTGCCACAGGCACAGGCGGCGAATGCTACCGCCTACGCCCAAGCAGATACGGTGATGGGCTCGCTATCGTCTGGATATGTCAGGCGTGCCCAAGACAGACTGCCGAAGCAAGGCGATCGCTACCCGTGGTACGTGACCAACAACTATCTTAGCGACCGTGTGATGCTCAAATACCGCAAAATAAAAGACGACTGGTTGCGGTTCAGTCGTTAGGTTTTAATTGATCGATAGTCGCTATTGATGCTGATTATCGATAAAGTCAGCAACTTGTTTGCTTAATATCTGCCACAAGGTCTCTTGGGCGCTTTTGCTGCCCCAAGCATTGTGCGGGCTAAATATGACGCGTGGATGGTCGCTGAGACTGAGTAATGGGTCATCGTTCGCGATGGGCTCTTGTGCAAATACATCACTGGCATAACCGATGATTTGCTCATTGTTAATCGCATCAGTCAATGCTTGGCTATCAACGACGCCGCCACGAGCGACATTGACGATGAGCGGTTGTTTGCTCATTTTTGCCAAGGTATCTTTATTAATGAGGTGTTCGGTTTGTTCAGTCAATGGACAATGCAAACTGAGGACATCTGCACGAGCTAATACCTCATCAAATGCCGTATAATCGTCGTTGCGCGGCGTGCGTCCTTGATGCTCCGCCCATAGAACTGTCATACCAAATGCACGCGCGATTTCGGTTACGCGCTTGCCAATGGTGCCAATACCAATGATGCCTAGCGTCTTGTCTTCCAAATCTATCAGCGGAATATCCAGCAGACAAAAATTCCCGTTTGCTAGCCATGTGCCATCAGCGACTTTTTGATGGTAATGAATACCGGCACGCATCGCAGTCAGCATGAGCATAAAGGTATGCTCAGGCACGCTTTTTACCGCATATCCCGCCACATTATAAAGTGCTACGCCATGTTTATCGCAAGCCTCATGATCGACGTTATTCATGCCAGTGGCGGTCAGTTGAATCAATTTTAGCTTGGGTAGGCCAGCGATCACCTCTGCGCCAATTTGCACTTTATTGGTGATGATGATATCGGCATCTTTACAGCGCTCAATAATGAGGTCCGTGTCTTTTGGCGTATCGTTATAAGTGACGTAATCGCTTATGCCTGCTGGTGCAGGTAAGTCAATACCATCAGAAAAAGTGCCTTTATCCAAAAAAACGGCTTGCATCATGATTCCTTATTTATTGTTGTCCTATAGATAGAAATAGTTGTCAAATGAATCGTTATGGGCTTAATGTAGCACGTTGGAGTTTTTAGTCAAAAACGAATCCATTAAATATTGGCTAAGTGGTGATAAGCGTTTAAAAACAAAGTAATTTATATCATGAGCGGATTTACTGAGCATGATTGGGCCCAAAGACCTTATAAAGTCATGGGTATCATAAGCCGCCTCTTGAAAATTGAACTTAACGCACTCATCTAGCCGCTAACGTTATATAATGGTAAGGCTTGGCTATTGGTTTCACTAAGATTATGACACTGCGTTTGCATCTATTGATGATTTGCCTCATTTTTAACCTGACTGCTATCGCAAGCCACCATTGCTATCTAATTTTTAATTATCTGAGTACAAAAGACATCGCCTTATGACTATCTCTATTGCTTCATTGCACAGTACTGAATTCGCCGTTGGCCAACGTTATTTATCTGATACGGAGTCTGAGCTTGGCTTAGGTGTGGTGATCGACGTCGATGATCGATGTGTGCATATTTTATTTCCACAAAGTGAAGAGACGCGCGTCTACGCAAAAAACTCTGCGCCACTATCGCGTGTGGTGTTTAAGGTTGGCGATACGATCTATGACCAAGATGGCAAAAGCTATACAGTCAATGCTGTCGATGAAGTCATGGGTGTGCTCAAATATGGCGTCGATGAACACGAGGGCGGCCCTGCTTCTAAAGGAATAATGGAGACGCGCCTTGCTGCCAATATCACGCTAGCCAAGCCACTTGAGCGCTTGCTCGCTGGTCGTATCGAGCGCGGCGATTGGTACGAGCTGCGCCAAGATATCTTACGTATGCAATCAGCGTTGGCAGGCCATCCACTCAAAGGGTTGATGGGTGCGCGTGTTGATATCATCGAGCATCAGCTCTATATCGCACACGAAGTCGGTAAGCGTATCGCGCCGCGTGTCCTGCTCGCTGATGAAGTGGGCCTTGGTAAAACCATCGAAGCGGGCATGATTATCCATCAGCAGCTACTAACGGGTAAAGCTGAGCGTGTTTTAATTTTGGTGCCAGACAGCTTGCAATATCAATGGATGATTGAGCTGCGTCGTCGTTTTAATCTGAATTTTGCATTGTTTGATTTGGTGCGCACTGCTGCGATCAAAGAACATGATCCTGAGCAAAATGTCTTTGCCACTGAGCAGTGCATCATCGCCGGTATGGACTTGTTGATTGACCATCCTGATTTGTATGATCAAGCGATGGAGGCAGGATTTGATCTATTGGTCGTGGACGAAGCGCATCATCTGCATTGGGATGAGGCGCAAGGCGGCAATGATAAATATGATCTGGTGGCAGACTTTGCAGAAGAGACGCCAGGCGTGATGTTATTGACGGCAACGCCAGAGCAGCTTGGCGCGCAAAGTCATTTTGCCCGTTTGCGTCTGCTTGATCCAGATCGCTTCGATGATCTAGATGAGTTCATTGATGGTCAAGAAGCGTTTGCGGAGACGGCAGCAGTCGCTGGTGTATTAATAGAAGACAAACCGCTCAATAACGGTCAAATCACCGCATTGAGCAATTTATTAGACATCAGGATGGATGAGCTGTCTACGATTAATGAAGACGACAAACTGCGTACCTATGCGCTCAACGAGCTATTAGATCGTCACGGTACTGGTCGTATTTTGTTCCGCAACACGCGCGAGAGTGTCAAAGGGTTCTATGGTCGTAGCAGTCAGCCGCATCCACTGCCGCTCCCTGACGCGTGGAAAGACAGCTATCAAACCAATGGCAAATTGCGTGAGCAGCTATGGGGCGAAGAGAATCAACCAGATGGGGGCTGGCTAGAAGATGACCCACGCGTCTCTTGGTTGGTTGATATCTTACGCGGTGAGCTTAAGCAACAAAAAGTGCTATTAATCGCTCGCAGTGGCGCGACAGTAGAGAGCTTAGAGGCTGTATTGCGTCTGCATGCCGGCATCAAAACCGCTATATTTACTGAGCAGATGACCCTGCTTGAGCGTGACCAAGCAGCAGCATTTTTCGCGGATAGTGAAGGCGCACAAATATTATTGTGCTCAGAGATTGGCTCTGAAGGTCGTAACTTCCAGTTTGCAAGCCAGCTGATACTCTGGGATTTACCAGCCAATCCAGATACTTTGGAGCAGCGTATTGGACGTCTAGATCGTATCGGTCAGACACAGCAGATCATGCTGCATGTGCCTTACGTACAGGGCACGGCGCAAGAGCGTCTGTATCATTGGTATAACGATGCGCTGAATATGTTTAACCAAATATCACCAACGGCACAAAGCGTGCAAGAGCAGTATATCCAAGAGCTCAAGCCTGTACTTGAAGGCGCGGATACTGCGGATAACAATGCTATCTTACAAGACATCATTGATGAGGCGCTACAGACGCGTTTGGGCCTAGAGGCGCAGCTACAAGCGGGCCGTGATCGTCTGCTAGAGTACAACTCGTGTCGTCCGCGTGTTGCTGGACGTATTGCGGATGCCATGCGTGACTTTGATGGCAATAATTTGTTGCCGCATTTCATTGAGCGCTTCTTTGCCTCTGCCAATATCGACCATAATATCCAGCGTGATGGCTCGTGGGTCATCGCACCGATTGATAGCACTGAGATCAGCGACTATATCGATGGCTTGCCGCTTGGTGATGAAGATGGTATGACGTTGACTTTTGAGCGTGAGCAAGCGCTTCAGCGTGAAGATATCGATTTTATCACGCACGAGCATCCATTGATGCGCGCTATCTATGAGCTGGCCAGTACCAGCACCTTTGGTAATACCACAGTGGCTATGCTAAAAAGCGCCGCTGTGCCGCAGGGGATGGTACTGCTAGAAGTAAACTTCCGTGTCGAAGCCATCGCACCAAAAGTGCTCAATCTGCCAGCGACCTTGACCACGCAGAATATCCGTGTCTTTATCAGTGAGCAGGGCAGTGACTTGTCCGCTCGAATCAGTGCTGATATGATCATGCCGCATGTCGAACGCTTGGATAAAAACCGTGCTCGTCAAGTGATCAAAGTGCGCGGCGATGTGATCGAGCAGCGGTATTACGAGGCTGAAGACATCGCACGTGAGCAAATCGCGGAGATTGGTGAACAAGCAAGTGCGCGCTTTAGTCAGCAGTGGTCGCGTGAAATCAAACGTCTCAAGCATTTGCAAACCATCAATCCAAATGTACGCCCCGAAGAGATTGAGCGCCTAGAGCAGCTCAAAGCCCAAGGAGAGCAAGCGCTTGGTAACTTATCGCTAGTGCCGGACTCTATTCGCGTACTGGTAGCAGTGAAGCCATAAACTTTTAGATGATTGTCAAAAACGAGATGTTGTTAGACATCTCGTTTTTTTATGAATTAGATTGTTTGAATCAATGAATTAAGTGCGACTTGTTTCGTACAAATAGTTAAGCAATACTTATGAGTAAGCTGACAGTAACTAGTCAAAGCCAACAATATTGGGTAAGATATTTACCTTTTCTATCGAAAATGAACAGATAGTCATGGTCTGATGAGCGATGGCTATGTGTTTGTTCTAAAGTCTCTCTTGTGTATTTCCGCAAGCGATCTCATATTATTTTAAATTCAAGCGCTGCAGCTATATGGCATCGAGATTGTTAGATGCTTACTTTTGGATGCTGAGCGTGTTTGATAAAAATAAGGAAACATATTGTCATGTCCGATAATTCACAACTGATTGATGAGCTGCTGGCTACAATCGCGCTTATTGAGGTTACCCCCGATGTCTTTGAGGGTAAGAGCCATGATTATGTGGGCAGTCGTATATTTGGCGGGCAAGTACTGGCCCAAGCGATCATGGCAGCAGCGCATACATTAGATCAAGACAAGCCTTGTCACTCGTTGCATGGGTATTTTTTGCGTGGTGGTGATATCAATCAACCAGTGATCTATCAAGTGCGCCGTCTACGTGATGGTCGCAGTTTATCTGCGCGTGAAGTGACGGCTATTCAGTACAAAGAAGTACGCGGTAAGCCACCGATTGAGCAAGTGATATTTTCGATGATTGCGTCGTTTTCTCCCATGGAGGATGGCCTTGCGTATCAAGAAGATATGCCTGTCTATCCGCCGCCAGAAGATTTATTGACCGAGCAAGATTTAAAAGAAGAGTACGTGGGCAAAGTACCAGATGCGCTCAAAGCACGGTTTATGCGCCGCCGTCATGTCGAGATAAAGCCTGTCAAACCGCGCAATCCGATCAATCCAGAACCAATGAAACCTAAGCAAGCCAACTGGCTGCGTATTCGCGAGCTGGGCAACCAGCCGGTGGCGATTCAGCAAGCGCTTTTGGCGTTTTCGTCTGATTTTTACTTGGTGGGCACAGGGCTGATGTCACATGGCGTGAGCTTTATGACCAGCGGGCTGCAAGCGGCTAGTATTGACCACTCTATGCATTTTCACCGTGAATTTGATTTGAATGACTGGCTACTCTATGACATGTGGAGTGATACCACGTCCAATGCAAAAGGGCTGAACCATGGGCAGTTTTGGCAAGATGGCAAACTGGTCGCCACCGTGCAACAAGAAGGCCTGATGCGCTTGCGTGTACCAAAGTCTTAACCCTAGCCTTAGCGTTGTTATTAGCTTTCATTATAAAAAAGCGACTCATTATCAATAATGAGTCGCTTTTTTTATGTCAGTTTTTTACACTAATTTTTATTCTAAGATTTTAATCATCGCACGAGGCAATCCTAGACTGTCTTGTGCTGTTTGTGCGGTGAGCCATTTAAAATCAATCTCAGCTGCTGTTAGTTTCTCGTTGAGTTCTATCGTTTGCGCAGCATCGACAGTGAGTTTGCGCGGTGTTAAATACCAATGAAAATGCGTCAATGAGTGCTTGATAGGGGCGTCATATAATAAGGTATTGCTAACTGATTCGGTTACCAGTTCATTCTTTATTAGCCATTCGTTGATAATTTGCTCAGCCGTGGTGAACTCTGTCTCATAGACTTTTTCATTACTGCGCACGCCACTTGTCAATCTTGATGACTTATCGTCGCTCGTGACTGATTTATTAGCAGTAGTTTTGCCAGTTATCTTGCTATTTGCTTTACCATCAATTTTTTCTACGAACTGTAATGGCAAGCTCCATAATCCGCCCCAAATGCCGTTATCAGGGCGTTGTAGCCACAATATTTCACCGTTTTCATTTTCTATCAGCAATGCATCGCTAAACTTACTCGGTTTGGGCTGTTTTTTCGCTTTGACAGGATAATCAGTCTCGCGCCCCTCAGCATGTGCCAAGCAATCTTCTTGTAGCGGGCATAATAGACAAGCAGGTTTGCTACGCGTACATAACGTTGCGCCCATATCCATCATGGCTTGTGCGAACAGTCCTGAGTGATCCGCAGGTGTTAAACGCTCTGCTAACGCCCATAGCGTCTTGGTGGTGGCAGACTTGGTGATATCGCCCTCAATAGCCGCCCAGCGCGTCAATACCCGTTTGACATTGCCATCACAGATGACGCCATAATGATGCAATCCCATCGCCATAATCGCCCCAGCGGTCGATGGCCCAACGCCCGAAATCGCCTCCCAGCCTGCGAGCGTCTGCGGGAACTCGCCCGTTTCATCAATCACTGCAACCAGCTGCTTTGCGCCTTTATGTAAATTACGGGCGCGCGCATAGTAGCCAAGCCCCGCCCAATGCTCAGCGACCACATCCCAGTCGGCAGCGGCTAAGTCTTGCACGGTCGGAAACGATGCCGTAAAGCGCGCAAAGTAGGGCAGTACGGTGATTACCTGCGTTTGCTGAAGCATCACTTCGGATAACCAAACGATATAAGGATTGGGCGTATCGGTTTGATGCTGTTGCCACGGTAAATCATGGCGACCATTTTCGGCAAACCAATCGAGTAGGCGCGGGGCAAAGGAGTTTAGAGATGACTCAGGTTGAGAGAATAAAGTAGGCAAGAATAATCCTTGTCAATTAATAAAAAATATTAGACCATAAAAGGTTAACTAATTTATGGGGTGGGCTGACTCGCTATGCAATGGTTTGTTGTTTTTAAGGAAAAGCATTAGTTAGTTATTACGTGTTCTTCACTTTCAGTTTAATAATAAGTAAAACCAATGTTTTCATTAATAGTTTAGGAGATAGTATCTTGTCAGCACAAACCTTTTTCGTTTGGGATATCCATCAAATTACTTGTACACCAAGTAAAGACAGCTCATGGGAACAAGCAACGCACGACTTTGAAGCTTTGCGCCAGCAGCTAGTGGATACTATCAGCTCAAATATCATTGAGCTAGCAGATCGTCTCGTGGACGAAGCCAGAACCTCGGATTATTCAGAAGTCTTTTATGAAGCCTACGTAAATACAAATTTAGAGATGAAAACTCATTCTAAAACCGCTTGCGTAGCCATACCCACACCTGAAGCACTGCACGGTGAAGCGTTAGATGTTATCACCCCTCTATGTGAAGAGTTAGGGCTAGTGTTTTATGACACTCGGGGTATGGTTGCCTATCCAGATGGTACGATCTATCCGCCTAACATCGCAAGAGGTATGGCACTGCTAAAAGAAAAGCGGGCGCTGGCAAAACAGTCTGCTGATATTTATAAGCCAGAGGCACAGGTTCCTAGAGATAGAGAGGACTTTGAAAAAATACTGCACCCATTCATGCATGATTGTTTAGAACGTTATGGTTATCAGTGTAGTCAAGTAACAAGCGCTAACGTTAATGACTCTCTTGAAGTCGATGGTTGTACCAAGGCCATGCCTTATGGTCATGTGCGTCTAACCGGAGGAGCGGAAGGTAAGAACGGCTATTTTAGATTAAAAATTCATGCGTATTTTGTATCACCAGCGTTTGAAGAGATTTACGATAAAGTAACGCTGCCAACTGAGCTTACTCGGCAATCTCCTTATTTAAAGCTAGATTACATTAATGTATGCGATAAAAACTTTGCAGATAAGCAAAAACAGATTACTGAATTTATTAATACTGAGTTTGCCAGTAAACTGGATGAAGTAGATAAAATAGACAGCTACAATCAGCTTTTTTTGTTACTGCATGATAAGATTGCAAGAGGGCACAGCCATGGTGAAAGAGTGGATAAACAACTTATTCTAGCCAAACTTGCAGGTCGAGAGGACTATGATGATTTGATCATACAGTATCGTGAACTTATTGATAACTCACCAAACGACTATGTTAAGAATAGAATGAATGAGCGCTGGGATAGACTTTTAGAGATTTTATCTACCGTAGAGCCATTGGAGTAGCTGATTATGACTGAATACGCTTTGTTTTATGTTTGGGATGCAAGTTTGGGTGATGGCGATGAGTATCTGCCTATCTCTTACGATAGTGCAGGTGTATTACTACCGCAGCTTATAGAGATAGAAGTCAGCGCTCATAGCGAAAACATATTCGAGTTTGCCACTGAGCTACAACAACTGGCTCAGGAAGGTGATTTATCATTTGAGCTTTCATTAGCATTCGGGGCAACGGTCGCTCATGTACAGCTACAGAATACATTTGCTGTCTCTCTGCCGCTGCCAGATAATAACATGCAAGAAGCTGCTAGAGTAATTGCACCATTGGCAAAGAAACATGGGTTGGTGTTTTATTATTTGCTAGGGTTAGTTTCTTTGCCTGACGGGAAAATTTTCACTTCTACATGATTGGTCTTACGTTTATTAAATCTACTTCCGATTCTTCCGCGTTTTTAGACGACGTAAGCGTTTTTCTTCCTCGCGGGCTTTTTTCTTTTCTTCAGCAGCGATGCGTTGTTCGGCGACGACGATTTCTTCTGCCTCAATCATAGCTGGGGTCTCAAGCGTGATACGCCCGATCTTTGCGCTACGTAGCTCGTTAATGAGAATCTCAGACATACGGTAGGTATCGACTTGATTGCCTGCGCGTACACAGCCGCGATTGCGTCCTGCCACTTCAAAGAACTCCCAATCGGTCTTGGGTAACTCGTCAATTTTATAGCGGGTTTTTAGCGACTCAGGATAGGCGTGCATCAAGTACTCAGCGGTATAGCTTGCGACATCAGCAAAATCAAAAGCAGTATCACGGATACCGCCTGTCGCTGCTAGACGATAGCCAGAGTTTTCATTTTCAACTTTCGGCCATAGCATACCGGGCGTGTCATAGAGCATGATGTCATCGTCGAGCTTAATCAGCTGCTGCGACTTGGTTACCGCTGGCTCGTCACCTGTCTTTGCCACGGCGCGACCTGCTAGCGTATTGATCAGCGTTGATTTGCCCACATTTGGAATACCCATAATCATCGCTTTGATTTGACGACCAGTCCCGACTTTATTGGGTACGAGGTGTTTGCAGATGGCAATGATGCGTTTTACGTCATTGGCTTTTTCAGTATCGCACGCAATGGCTTTGACTTGGCTTTGCTGCTCAAGATGATCCATCCAGATTTGGGTCAATTCAGGATCGGCAAGGTCAGCTTTATTCAGGATTTTAATCACAGGTTTTTCGCCGCGTAGGGCTGCGACCATTGGGTTTTCGCTGCTATAGGGGATACGTGCATCGATGACCTCGATGACCACATCCATCTGCGGCATGATTTCTTTGATTTCGTTGCGGGCTTTGTTCATATGCCCAGGGAACCACTGAATACTTGCTCTCTTATCCATCTGCTTTTATAACCTTGTTATTCATAAATGTCGCGCAAAAGACATGGCGCTATGTTGGCATTGTCTGTTGTCATGGGATCCAGTTTACTACAAACCCGATGTATCCATGGGACAATTTCACCTGACCTACTTACCTGACCAGATGCGCCGTTACGATTGAGGGGGATCTCCTATCTCTTCGTTGGCTGGCGGCAACGGCGCAAGATACCCAATCAATAGTATTAAACTGCCGGCACCAATGAACGAGATCACGCGCCAAATTGCCTCGGTCTGTGATAAGTCAACTAAGACCAGTTTAATCACAACGATGCCTAACAACCCAATACCCATAAACCACAGCGCGCGCTGCCAGTAGCGGCTGGCGACAATAGTCGCGACCAAAGCCAAGAGCGTCCACAAGATGGTCAGTCCTGTCTGTACTTGTTCGCTACTCCAAGCGCCGCCCTGAGCGCCGTCCCAAAGCGGTGTACCGATAAAGGCATGTAGGCTGCGTACCAAAATACTTGAGAGCCACCAAAAGGCAATCAAAGCCAATATGATCAGCGTATGGCGATAACGCTCGGTAAAGACCGTATTGGGCGCACGCACTTGTTGAAGCAGTCGTAATAATAGCAAGGAAGCAGCTATTACCAACCCCATACTGACATCAATGATGCTCAGCACTGGCAAATATGGCAGCTGCCAGACCGCGCCGTCGCTATAATAATTACTGAAAACGACCCAAAACAAAGCAATAGGCAGCAATGCTTTGCCAGTGCCTATCAGCGCATGTGGCAGGTTGAGCCAAGCAGGAGCGCGCGCGATCAGCGTCTGTTTGCGCTCAGATGCGTACGTACTGATTTGCTTGTAAGTTAGATAGAGAGGGATGACATATAGTAGCGCGACCAGTAGCATCGGCGGCGCGATATGCTCAGCATTTGACCGTAGCGCTAAGGTATAAAACAGCACAGACAACGCGGTGATCAGTAGACTGGTTGGATCCACATACCGCTGTTCGCCTGCTTGATACCAGCGTTTGAGCCATAGTAGTGCAACGCCTAATACCATAAGCGCGCTGATAATAAAGTATCGCCATTCAATGTTATCCCACCGATGGGAAAATATAATGATAATGGGTGTGAGAGTGACCATAAACGTATACAGAGCGAGCAATATCGCACGGTTGATACGGCGTGCCTGTGCCCACGGCGTTTTGCTATCGATAAGCCAAAAGCCAAGACTGTGTATGATGACGGTCAATATAAACAGCGTCGTTACTGACACTGCTAACCACAACTCAAAGGCGATATACGTCGCCCAAATACTCCAACAGGTAGCCAGTAGTGAAAAAGCATATATCAACCAGCGACGTTGCCAATGGGCAATTTTGGTTTGATTCCATTTGCTGATTGCATCAAACAGTGAAAAATGCCGTAGTAAATACGCACTGACCAGCGGCAACCATGCCACCAGTAGCCACACTAACATAAGGGAGGTGTCACCTGCAGATAACCGAGACGGAATATCGAGCAACCATAACCAAGCCACACTCAGCACATGCAGACCCAGCCCAAAATAGACGGACCAAGTCCGCTTTGAGCGCTCGCCCAGCCAGACCAACGCTAAGGCTTGTATCGACCAGCCACAGGTCATCCAATTAGCGTCCAACGCCAACGCCACCATAATCGCCAAAAACCCAGCACCCAACGCCAGCATACTCTCGGTCACCAGTAGATAACGCGGGCTTTGTTTGACAAAGACATATCCTGTGCCTAAGTACAGCAATGCCAAAATACCAGCAGTAATCGTCAATCCATGCGACACGCCATCAAGCAAGGCGGCCAGCACCCCAAAGGCCAGTACGGGTGCTGAAAATAGTAAGCTGGTATCTATGGGGAAAATTGCTTGCGATGATGAGTTGGCTAAAGATAGCCTGTCGGGCGCTTGATCATTAGTAGTACTGGCAGTGTTGTAGTCAATAACATGCTGCGCATAGCGAATGACCACAAACAAGTACAGCAGCACATGCAGCGCAGTGATCATTACCAGCGACCAGCGCTGCGTCTTAATAATGGCGGGCAAGTCTTCGGTCAAGCCCCAATAGTAGGCCAGTCCAAACGTGACAGTTACCCCAAGCAGATTTAGGACTTTCCATGGGCGATAGTGGGCGATGACAGCGATGGTGATATTGAGAAGCAGATAATAACCAAAAAGCGCCGTCAAACTTCCCGTACTCTCACTGGTCAAAATCGGCGCAAAAAAACCACCAGATAACGCTAACAACGCGAGCGGAAAAGCGTTTTGACGTACGGCGAGGGCGATAGTGATGGCAGATAATATTCCAAGCCCAATAAAGCTCGGTACACTTGGCATGATTTCATAGACACTATAAGCAAAAAAGGTGCTCAAATATGTAATCGCTAAGCCTGCGCCCTGTAGCGTAATACCATACGAAAAGCGTTTTGCGGTGAGTTTGAATCCCAGTGCTGCCAATGCCAAACCTGCAGCACCGATGGTGACAAGCTTTGTGGTAATTGAGATCTCGATATATTCGCTAAGCAAGCGCAGCAGCAGTACCACACCCACCAGCAGTACCAATACGCCAACTCGTACGACGAGATTGCCACCAAAAAACCAGTTTTTGATTGAGTGCATGAGCGAGGTGACGATAGGGAGTGAGCGCTCATCTGGTTCAATGGGGGTATTTTTGTCGTTGTTTTTTGCTGCTATTGGGTCAAGAGGGGCTACGGATTTCTGATCAGAAGCGTCTGATTTTATATCATTGGTTGGTGTCGAGTCAGTAGTAGGTAGTGGCGGTGGCGACGATATAGGAATTCGACGGTTTGAGTCAACGATGAGGTCTTTGGTAGCGTTATCCCTAGTGCCAGCAATCGTATCCGTTTCAGTAACGGCATCAGTGTCTTTAGAAAAATTCTTGCGTGTATGGGCACCGTCATCAACCAACTGCGTGGCAGAGGATGTTACGCTACGTTTTGCTTGCTGCTCAAGTTCAGCCTGTAGTTTTGTTACATCGCGGCGCAAATACGTGATTTCTCGCTTTATTTTGGTGTATAAAGCGACTACTACAATCAATAAAACTGTAAAAGCCAGCCAACCTAACTGGGTCATCCATAGGTATAACATTTTGTTGCTCAATCCAGCTGATAGTAATGTGATAATGACGCGATTTGCTAAGAAGTACAAGACCGCTCTGATTACTTACCCAAAAGGTCATTGGTAAAACAAAACCCAAAATAAAAGGGCAGCTTAATAGTTAAGCTGCCCTTCTTTATGAGTTTTATATCAGAAGTTTTTTATGCCAATCTATGCCAAATTGGCTTTCATAAACTCAAGCATATTTTCCCAACTTTGCTTAGCAGCGGCTTCGTTATAGCCAAGGTCCACTTCATTTTTTTCAGCACGCTCATCGGCATGTGGATTGGTAAAGCCATGCTTAGCATTGTCATAGACATCGATAGTGTAATCTACGTCAGCTGCGTCTAGCTCTGATTTTAGGCCTTCGATGGCATCCATTGATACCATTGAGTCATCACGGCCATGCGCGACCAGTACTTTTGCAGTGAAGTTTTTGTCTGCTGGTTGTTTTGGCGTTGGGTTACCATGGAAGGTAGCGACCGCTTTTAGTGGCATGCCTTCGCGAGCCATGTCTAGGACGACTTTACCGCCGAAGCAGTAACCGATTGCCGCGAGCTTGTCACCGTCAACTGATAACTGATCGCTAAAGTCGTTCAAAATCAAGCGGCAGCGTGCCATCAGCATGTCTTGATCAGCAAGCACTTGCTCCATCCACATGTTGGCCTGAGCCGCATCGGTAGTGAGTTTTCCTTCGCCATAGACGTCCATTGCGACCGCTGCATAACCAGCTTCTGCCAAACGCTCTACTACTGATTTTGGATGATCGACCACGCCCCACCATTCTGGTGCGACCAAGATACCTGCTGCTGGATTATCATCAGAAGCGTTTTCTGGTAGTGCCACATAGCTGATAAGTTCAACGCCATTTTCGGTAGTACTGATTAACTCGAAAGTCTTAACTGACATAGGATTGTCCTTTTTTATATTATGAGTTTTGATTATTCGTCGTGTTGATTATTTGTCATTGTGATGGTTCGTTTTCTAACTCGTACTACCTTAACGCCCATATCTAGCAAAAACAGCTATAATAGTGTAACGCTCTTTATCAAAATGCTACTGCGACCCTATGACTATAAATTTCTTAAACAAAAATGATGAACAATCAGATTTGCATTCAGGCGTCAATCCAGCTGGTAAGCTTACGCAGTCGGTAAGTTTGTTTCCTAACACTGACTCTAGATCTGAGCCACTGCGTCCGCAGTTTTGGTCGCGGTTTGCCTTAAACGAGCTAAACCATAGCGAATGGGAAGCGTTGTGTGATGGCTGCGGCAGCTGCTGCTTGATCAAATACATCGATAATGATGATGACGAAGAGCTGGTCGAGTATACCGATGTGACGTGTCAGCTGATGGACTGCGCGACAGGCTATTGCCAACATTATGCGACACGCCAAGAGCATGTACCAGATTGTATTCAGCTGACCATGGACAACTTGCCCAACATGATGTGGCTGCCATCGCATTGCGCCTATAAGCGTTTGTATAAAGGGCAGGGGTTACCAAGCTGGCATCTGTTATTGACTGAGGATGCGGTAGTCACCCAGCACGAGATGCGTGCGGCCAATGTGGGTGTCGCTGGCCGCTGTGTGTCGGAGATTGGTATGTCTGATGAAGAAATGGAAACGCGCGTGGTTAATTGGGTGAATCCATAACTGCTATAGGGTAGATTATCGCGCTAATGAGATGCCTGTGCAGTCGATTTGGCTTTTGCTTCAGCGCTAGCTTGAGAGTCAGCCAATGGTGGTGTCGGAATATCTTGACGAATTTGCCGAGAGAACTGACGGCTATTGGCAATAGAGTGTAGGTTATTGAAGCCCATAGATTTTGGATTGATATGGGTGCGCTCATACCACGTATCCATCGACCAAGGCTGGTTTTGTTTTTCAGGCACAGCATCCAGCATGCCAACATCATATAGATAGTTTGGTAGCCAACCAGAGACCCAAATTCGATAATCCCACGGCAGGCGATCACCACTAACGATACGCGCCATATAAAAGATAATATTAGTACAGTTACTCGTCAACGTGTTGTACCAAGCAGGCTTGGTATTCAGCTCATCCATTGCCGTTAGGTAAGATTCAAACAACGATCTCACCTCATGTTGCTGCAAATTGCTGATAGGAAACAGATAGACTTGCTCACCGCGCGCGTTGCTACGCGTATAGATAATATCGCGCTCTTCGGCGGCAATCAGACTCAGCTCATACCGTCTAAAAAAACCAGCCAGTGCCGAAAATGCCTCGCCTTGCTCTTTACGAATCTCAAATGAGAAGGCAAGTGGTCTATCGTCTTCAAAGCGAAAACTGACCAAAGTATGAGCAATCAGTGGCCCCATCCAATAAGAGTTGGTTACATCAACGCCAGAGAGTTTAGATAAATCAATCGTGCGCGTCTCCCAATGCTCTGTGGCGTCCTTGTCTGTGCGCCAATCAAAATTACGGACATTGGTTAAGGTAATCAAATCAGGGTTGGTTGCATCGCGCTCATAAGCCACTTGCTGCTCGACCTCAGCCATCCAGTCGCGATTTTTCTGGGGTTCGATAGAAAAAAACCAGCCTAGACCTATGAGCCAAGTTGCTCCATATAAGCCAATGAGGTATCTAGTCGCTGTGTTTTTATGAATTGATTTTTTATTAGACAATGAGACACTGAGCAGTATCTTTGTGACTGTATGCCAATAACGCATACTTAGCAGCGCAGCTAATATACCCACGATGATGAGTGTTGCAAGCCAAGTGAGTACAGAGCTTATCCCGTACTGATACCAAATCGCTAATAGCAACCATATTGCTGATAGCAATATTGTGATAGCAATCAAAAAAATAACAAGACGATGTCGCCATGTCGGTCTTGGTGGTTTGTTATCTGCTGATCTGTTGTCCAAATCGCGACTGACAGAATGGCTATCTGCAAGCTGGCTGCGTGAACGCGACGATAATAAGCGGTAAAAAACGGAGCGTAGCGACATAAGGTTTGTTTTGATAAATAATGGCTTTGACCATAGCAAAGTTTATAACACACTGACAATACAATTTGAGTGAATTTGTCGTTGAATGTCGGTGAGGCTTGCGATAAAGTGAAGCTAAATTGTGCTGGTATGTCTGTTGTTTGCTACACAGATAATGATAAGCTCGCTGTTTTATTTGGCGCTTTTGTCCCCATCTAGGCTCTACTTATTTTATGAACGGTTATTCTAATTGCCATTAACTAAAGAGGTTAAATCACACCACCATGTCTGACGACACTCCCAGCCCGAGTAGTTGGTCGATGCGCGGCTTAAAACGCTGGCTATCGACCGCCCCCGAAACCCGTGATGAATTGATTCGTCTGGTACAAGACTCGCGCCAGTTTTTAGAGCCCGATACGGTCGATATGTTAGAAGGCGTGCTCGATCTGCCGGCGACACAAGTGCGCGAAATCATGACACCAAGGCCACAAGTGATTGGTCTGCACGAAAGCACCAGTCTCCCTGAAGTGATGGACATCATTCTTGATACGACGCACTCGCGCTATCCTGTTTTTGATAGTCAAGATGATGATGCCGTTATTGGCATCCTATTGGCAAAAGATTTGATTCCTATTCTGGTGCACATGGTACGCAATCAAGAAGACAAAATCGATAGCAAACGTCTAAAAGACTTGGTGCGCCAGCCATTATATATCAGTGAAACAGCTCGTTCAGATACTCTGCTGCGCTCATTGCAGCGCACGCAAGTGCATATGGCGATCGTCGTTGATGAGTTTGGCAACTTTGGTGGTGTCGTTACCATGGAAGACTTGTTAGAGGAAATCGTTGGTGACATCGTTGATGAGCATGATGACTTTGATGAAGACAGCGATATTAATAATATCGTCCCTGATCCTGAAAAGCCAAACACATGGCGTGTCCAAGCATCCACGGTGATTGAAGACTGTAATGAGGAGCTTGGCAGTCGTTTTGATGATACCGATGTCGACACGATGGGCGGTCTGGTCATGCAAGCGCTCGGTTTCGTTGGTGATTTAGAGGGTGAGAGCGTGGTGATAGATGATTGGCAAATCACCATCACTGATGTGGAAGGGCGCTTTATCCAAAATCTAGAGCTGACCAAAACCAATGGGGACCAGCAGATATTGATAGGCAGCCATTAACCTTCTTATCATGACATGACGCAGCAACGGAGTATGAACTTAGTACTCAATCAAATTTATGAGTAAATTGAAAAACACGATGAACCATCGTGTTTTTTGCTTTCTGCCTTTTGCATTTTGGTATGAGACTTTCGCGACGCAAATTTACCCACTGATGGGTTTTGACTGGTATCATGGGTGGATTTTATTTATGGTCCTGCATAAAGCATTATGCAGTCAGTTTTTGCTTGGGTTTTGTCTCAGTGCTGAGCTGTAAAATTTTGAAAATATGGTTTTGGATAACTGCTATGCGTCTGTCTACTGTTGATTTACAAAAACGCCTGAACCCTGAACAGCCAAAAGGCTTACATCTGGGACTGACGGTAATAATAGCTTTGCTGGCAGGAGGCGCTTTTATACTTGCACTGGCACCTTATGGTATTTGGCCAGTTGCATTAGTATCACCTGCCATTTTATATGCGTTGTTGATGCCGGATATGACAGGTCGCCGCGCCTTTCTAATTGGTCAGGCATACGGTACGGGGCTTTGGTGTGTGGGTGCGTTTTGGCTGTACACATCTATCCATGTCTATGGTTCGACGCCCGTATGGCTTGCGCTGATTATGATTGCGCTGATGGGTCTCGGCATGGGGTTGTTCCATGGCTTTTTGGCGCTGATTTTTAATCGAGTGGTTGGCAAACAGCCATTATCTTTTGCTGCGCTTTGGGTACTCCAAGAGTGGATGAAAACGTGGCTATTCACCGGCTTCCCTTGGCTATTCGTCGGTTATGCATTTACTGAGCAATATTGGTTGTCATCCTTGGCGCCTGTTGCGGGTGTTTTCGCGGTTTCTTTTGTGGCGGTATTATTGGGAGCCAGCGTCGTTGAGCTACTACGTCGCCGCGCAGGCTATATGATTCCGTCGATAGCTTTGCTGGTTGTTAGCTGCTCGCTATGGTTGATCAATCCGCAGTGGACCAAACCAAAAGGCACGCCTGATCTATCAGTGTCTTTGATTCAAGGCAATATCCCGCAAGATCTAAAATGGCTTACTGAGTATCAAATAGAAACCCTAAAAATCTACGCAACCTTGACTCGCGATGAGTGGGGGCGTGACATTGTGCTGTGGCCTGAGTCATCGATTCCGATGTTTCAGACAGAAGCGGTTGGTTTTATCAATGAAATGGTCAAAATGGCCAAAGAGACGGACACGGCATGGGTGACGGGCATCCCTTATAAGGACGAAGCCGCGTTTGATGCCAGTAAAGATAAATATGCGCCGTTTTATAATAGTGTGGTGGCGCTAGGGGCTCAGGCAGATGGCTTGTATAAAAAACAGCGTCTGGTACCCTTTGGTGAATACATTCCATTTGAAGGGGTGCTTGATATCCTGCCAAATCTGGCAGGTAGCCAAGATATCATGAGCTATAGCCGCGGTAGTGATCATCAGTCACCGCTACGAGTGCGCGGTCATAATTTGGGCGCGGCTATCTGCTATGAAGTGGCGTATCCAGATACCACACGCAAAAACGCGATTGGTACAGACTTTTTATTGACCATCTCAAACGATGCGTGGTTCGGTACGTCGGCAGGCCCGCTACAGCATCTACAGATGGTACAGATGCGCGCGCTCGAAAATGGTCGCTGGTTTATGCGTGCGACCAACACGGGGGTGACAGCTATCATCGACCATAAAGGTCGCATCGTAGCGCGTGCTCCGCAGTTTGAGCGCACCGTACTACGCGGTAATATACAGGCGCGCGTTGGTAATACGCCGTTTATGCGATTTGGTCAATATCCTATTTTATTTATCATGGCACTGTTATTGGTATTGAGCTATTTGGGCAAACGCTCAAAAACGTCAGTGCGCTTGGGTAAGTCATAGGCATATTGATTAAAGGTTGCAAGACCATGCTCGTCGGTTAGGTAAGTAGGTGTCGATAATACCAAAAGCTGATATAAAATTGTCGATAATAATCCCTTTAAATACTTAAGGGTTTTCACAAAACGGTATAAATTACGATATAATAGGTCAATATTTCAAATATTTTGTGCAAGGTGGATAAGGTATGTCAGAAGGTATCGTCAATAACAATCCAAAAAAAGAGCTGTTATATGCTTTAGGCGGCATTGCCTTGTTTTTAGGCATTGTCTTACTTATTGGTATTTCTGCGTTTTTGCGTCCAGCAGGCGAGCACATCACGGCGACGCCAACGGAAGCATCAGAAGCGGCTGATGAGGCAGAAGTCGTGGCGACTGAAGACACGGCTATTGAAGCAGATACGGATGTTGCAACCGCAGAAGCCGCGGCGCCCGATGCACCCGCAGATGCCACTGTGACGCCAGCACCTGATGCGGCGGATAGTGCAGTTGTGACCGCAGAAGCAGGTACAGCGACCGCTTCTGGTACAGTAAGCCAAGCGGCAGTTGCCGATGCTGATTTAACTGCTGAGCAAGCGGATGGTGACTTAGATGCTGGGGATGCTGGCACCGCCGCTGATGACACAGCAGTAGCGCAGTAATTTTTGACGGGGCTGTCCTAGATAACTAGTT
>NZ_DDNS01000037.1:6099-6356 GCF_002341255.1 Psychrobacter sp. UBA2514 | reverse complement strand
GCAGACTTGCCTTTTTTGCAGCTGCTTGACTGGTACGGTATGCCAAGCCGCGGTCAGATGCATGAGCAGTATCAGCCTTAGCCATCTGTCTAATTATTTGGGCTAGAACATCAGCCCAGAAAATCAGCCAAAAAGCAGACACAGAACCTCTCTTTTATCATCACGAGTGCTATTATTCATACTATGACTTTACCTAACATACAGACCAACAGAGCCAATCTAAACAATTACGGCTCAGGTAGCTACCTTGCCAGCGA
>NZ_DDNS01000037.1:5505-5898 GCF_002341255.1 Psychrobacter sp. UBA2514 | reverse complement strand
GTGACCGTCCTGCTCGATATCGTCGATAAAGACGCTGTTGCTGATGTGCCCGTCAGTCAAAAAGAGGCACTCATTCAAAGTGGGCAACGTCACTACTCTGATATGTTGACCTTGGAGCAAGCGCCTACCGCGATGCATGAAGAGCTATACCAACAGGCACTAGCGCAAGGTGGTAAGAGAGCCGCAACTGATATCGCACGCTTAGCGCATACCCTACATCATGTCTTTTGTCATGATGTCAGTGACGAGCATCCGCTAGTCTTGATTAGCTTGGTACGGGCAGGTCTACCGATTGGTGTGCTATTGCAGCGTGCGTTATCTGACACAGATAGCAGCTATCATTTGCCAAGTATACATTATGGCATCAGTATCATTCGTGATCGCGGGCTAGAT
>NZ_DDNS01000037.1:5123-5386 GCF_002341255.1 Psychrobacter sp. UBA2514 | reverse complement strand
CAAATGCTGCTTGACGCTTACCCAAACAGTCCGATTGTATTTGTCGATGGCTGGACAGGTAAAGGCGCGATTTATAAGGAGCTTGCTCGTAGCTTAGAGACATTTAGCGATCCCATTCACACCAGCTTTGCCAATATTTTTCATCAAGGTGCTGATGTCATTCCACTACTGACCCTTGCCGATCCGGCGGGCGTTGCTTGGCTCGCCGCGAGCGCGGAAGATTGGTTAATTCCATCGGGTTTGTTAAATAGTACCGTATCAGG
>NZ_DDNS01000037.1:4135-4946 GCF_002341255.1 Psychrobacter sp. UBA2514 | reverse complement strand
TGGCATTTATCGATCATGTTGATGCAGCCAGACGCTCATTGACTATGCTGCCAGAGCATTTGCCAACCTATCAGCAGCCGCGCTACCAGACGGCAGCATTAATAGATGCGCTCGCCACGGACTATGACATTACCAATCGCAACCGTATTAAGCCGACTATCGCCGAGGCGACGCGCGCGATACTACGCCGCGATCCAGAGCGTATATTGCTCGCGACCGCGGCGCATCCCGATACCGCACTACTGCGTCATTTATGTGCGCAGCGAGGCATCACTATTGAGGTATTAGGTGATAAAATACACCCTTATCAAGCCATCACCCTTATCAAGCAACGAGCCAAAGACAGTTAATGCTTTTGGCTTGAGCACCACTAGCGCGATTGAACGCTTGCCCTTTACACTCTATTTATGATGCCAATTATGTCAGATATAACAAACAACGAGTCAGCGACTTACCTTGACACTCAGTCCTATGATACCCTGTCTTATGCGCATCTGATTACTGAGCGTCATGCGATGGTCAGACCGCACACGCACCATCCCTACCAACTAGGGGCGAGCCTCTATATGCCTGCCACTCGCCAAGACATCTGGCAAGTGATTAAGCGTGACAAACTACCAACGATCAATAGTATTATTATCTGTTTAGAAGATGCCGTCAGTCATGAGGATGTGGAGTTGGCGCTTGAGCGTTTGCGCACGCTGCTGGGTACGTGGGCTGAGCATGTCAATAGCATCAATGATCCATCGCGAGCTGCTGCTATTCATACTCAGCATCCAACACGTCCACTGGTTTTTATACGTCCGCGTAG
>NZ_DDNS01000037.1:3151-4054 GCF_002341255.1 Psychrobacter sp. UBA2514 | reverse complement strand
CTGGTTTTTATACGTCCGCGTAGTCCGATGATGCTACAGCAATTAGCTGACTATGCTCATATTGATCTTATCGATGGTTTTGTCATGCCAAAGGTCGATATGTATAGCTTATCCAATTGGCGCATGGCCTGTCAGAACCTCAATGCTGACCATCTGCTGATGCCGACGCTCGAAACGGCTGCATTATTCAATCCGCATCATAATCAAGAGCTGGCGATTGCTTTTAAAGAAGCCTTTAGTCAGCCAGTATTTGCGCTACGTATCGGGGGTAATGACTTATTTGCCGCGCTGCGCCTGCGTCGTCCAAAGAATAGCATTGTCTATGACACGCCTATCGGCACCCTTGCCTATCAGCTGCTTGGCTGCTTCGTACCGCATGGTTTTTATCTGACAGCGCCAGTATTTGAGTATTTAGATCAGCCAACCCTTTTTATGCAGGAGCTAAATCATGATGTCAGTTTGGGACTGGTCGGTAAAACGGTCATTCACCCAAGCCAAATTGCACTCGTGCAGCAAGCCTACTGCGTGCCACTCAGTACATTAGATGAAGCACAGGCAATCCTGCACTCTGAGGCCAAGGCGGTGTTCAAGTACAACAATACCATGCTAGAACCTGCGACCCACCGGGCATGGGCAACCGAAATCGTCAATCGTGCAGAAGCATTTGGCACTATCGATGATGGCCACAGCCAATATAGCTCACGGATGTAATCGTCAGTATTGAGCATAATAGGATAAAAAAAGCCGCTATCAATGACTGGTAGCGGCTTTTCTATGAATTGTTATAACCTACTGCCAAAACAGTCTGACTTTATGCGAATTTGCCTCAGCAGCTTAGCATTACGCACAGCTTGTCAAAAACTGACTGAGCACTTGGTTCACTTGATCAGGCTCTTCCACTGT
>NZ_DDNS01000037.1:2394-2992 GCF_002341255.1 Psychrobacter sp. UBA2514 | reverse complement strand
ATAGCAAAATGCATACGCTCAGACTTTTCATAAGGCGTCGCTGCATCCTCATCACCGACCACAATCAATGTCGGTGTCGTGATATCACCCAGTTGCTCATAAGTGCCAGTGCGATCGATGACCCCCATTGTCGCCTTGACGACACCACCCTTACGATTGCTTTGCAGCATCGTGAGCCACTGTTTGCGATCAGATTTGCGCAGCTTATCGGCCAAAAAGGTACTGCCAAACATAATGGGCATGACTTTTTTGCTCACACGCTTCATCCCTAGCCAACGAATGGCTTTGACCAGTTTGCGGTACTCAGGAATGTTTTTTGGTTCTTCAGGATCAGCTGATGTCTCAAGCAGCGTGAGTGATAATAGCAACTCCGGTCGCTTAAGCGCAATACGTTGAGCGACAAACCCGCCCATGGATAACCCAACAAAATGACATTTAGCAATAGCGAGTGCGTCAAGTAACCCTAGCGTATCTTCGGTCAATGTCTCCATATCATAGCCAGATTTGGTAATCTGTGACTGACCCTGCCCTCGAAAATCAAACGCAATGCAGCGATAGTCCGTTTGAAAATACGCCACTTGCTTGTCATACATCTGCG
>NZ_DDNS01000037.1:0-2327 GCF_002341255.1 Psychrobacter sp. UBA2514 | reverse complement strand
CACTTGCTTGTCATACATCTGCGAGCTCCACAGCAGACCATGGGCAAACACGATAACGGGTTTTTGCGTGTCATTGGGCGCGCTGTCTTCATAATAGATATCGACATCGTTGACTTTTATTGTTGGCATAATCACTTCCTTGTTTGGTGAAAACTTTGATTAATCAGTTGGGCTGCGCATGACCTAGCGCGCTACCTGCATAGTAGCATAATCTATTAATAAGTCAGGAACTCACCTTTTTATGAACCATGCGTATTATCTGTATCTTATTCATACACTCTTTTTGTTCGTACAGGCGTGGCAGTTTATACGAGCAACTCAAAGAGCCAACCGCCATGTAGATGTGTCCTAAGCGCCCACAAAACCTGCTTTTATAATGCGCGCAAGCTGCTATAGTAATCAGCATTGCGTTATTTATTACCATCCATTTGTCCCGCTGTCTTTTATACGGGTACCAAAAATCGCTGCTTAACACAGTCATTGAAAATAAGGAAATCTCAAATGTCACAGTCTATCGTTGATTATCAAGTGAATAATCACATTGCCACCATTACGTTTAACGATCCAAAAAGCTTAAATGCGTTTGGCACGCCACTAAAAAACAACGTGTTAATAGCGCTAGATAAAGCAGCGGCTGATGATCAAGTACGAGTCATTATCTTGCAAGGCGCTGGTGGTAATTTTTCAAGTGGCGGCGATATCAAAGAGATGTTATCTGAAGGATTGGACAAGGACATTATTTCAAACAAACTAAAGGGCATGGTAGAAGGCGCAGGCGAAGTCAGCTTAAAGCTACGTAATGTCCA
Source organism: Psychrobacter sp. UBA2514 (assembly GCF_002341255.1). Lineage (NCBI taxonomy): Bacteria > Pseudomonadati > Pseudomonadota > Gammaproteobacteria > Moraxellales > Moraxellaceae > Psychrobacter > Psychrobacter sp. UBA2514. Next base: position 1,521 of record NZ_DDNS01000037.1, on the reverse strand, counting down.
TAAACCAATCATTGCCAAATTAGAAGGTGCCGTAGCAGGGGCTGGCATGAACTTAGCGCTTACCTGTGATTTTCGTATCGCAGCGGATAATGCAAAGTTTGTCCAAGCCTTTGTCAATATTGGTTTAGTGCCAGATGCAGGCGGTATTTATTTATTGAATCAATTGGTTGGTACAGCAAAAGCCACTGAGCTTGTGATGCTGGGTGATAAGCTAAAAGCAGAAGATATGGCACGCTTAAATCTCGTCAATCAAGTGGTTAGTGCAGAAGAGCTAGACGCCACCGTTCAAGCATTGGCTCTAAGATTGAGCCAGCTGCCAGGTAAAGCCCTAGCCTCTATGAAACATATGTTCAATGTGCACGCGTTTATGGGTTTGAACGAGGCATTAGATATGGAAGTGGAGCAGCAGACCATGATGGCAAAAACCGATGACTTTATCGAAGGCGTCAGCGCCTTTATTGAAAAGCGTAAACCAGTTTATCAAGGTAAATGATTGAGTAGTAAGCGGGTTGATTTGACGGCTAAATTTATTCATAACCAAATAACTCGCTATTTATAGTATCAAAAAAAAGGGCTGCCAATATGGTAGCCCTCTTTTCGTTTATGTCTGCGGTTAAGAAGCAGAAGCTGACTTATAGTGATACGATAAGGTAAATATCTTGTCAAAAATAAAGGTGAATACGAAATTATAAATTAAGAAAAACACTAGCAAGGCAGCTTCCATCATAAACGCTTGGAGCAAGCCAACGTGATACCAAACCATATATAGTGGCAAGCAGATCAAAACCAAACCGACTTCAAATATAAAGGCATGAACACTACGAATAAGCAAAGTACGCTCTGCTATTTGCCTGCGCTCCTCCCAAGTCTCAAAAGCGGTGTTGTATACAAAGTTCCAAATGATGGCAGCCAGCGATACCATCATCGCGACAGGTAGAGAGTCCGATGCCTCGCTATTGCTGAGCTTCATCAATACAAAGGTAGAGGAGATAATTGCGACAATCTCGAACACAGTTACGTAGACAATACGACGTCTAAACGGTGATAATGTAATCATCAACCAAGACTCCAAAGCACCTATTCTTAAACAAAGAAGTGCGTATCAAAGTATCGGTCCGTCCCGAGATAGAAAAGATAAAAAAGAGGTAAGCGAAGTGCAGAGCCACGGTTTCCGCCTGCCCTTATATTATACAGAAGATAGTATAAAAAATCAGCTGGTGCCTTCATAACAAAAACCCCGCATCATGACGATACGGGGTTTATTTTTATCTTACTAATTAGCTTTAAAGCAAGATTAAGTTAACTGAGCAACGTTGATTTTGTCTGCTTCTTCCGTATAGTCTTCCATACGATCGAAGTTCATGTATTGATACACTTCATCACCCATGCTGTTGAGCATGCCAGCGTACTGCTGATACTCGTCGTTAGTCGGCAATTTACCAAGTACCGCGGCAACTGCGGCAAGCTCTGCAGATGCTAGGTATACGTTCGCGCCTTGACCCAGACGGTTCGGGAAGTTAC
>NZ_DDNS01000024.1:2411-3157 GCF_002341255.1 Psychrobacter sp. UBA2514 | reverse complement strand
AGTACCATTTTACCGATGATTTTAACTGGCACTAGCTCTTCTGGAATCAGCTTAGTGGCATCTAAGTGGTCAAATGGAAACTCATTGGCCTCTTCTTCGGTAAAGAGCTGTACACCAAGCTCCCACTCAAAATACATACCATTTTCAATCGCTTCATACATGTCACGGCGGTTATAATCAGGGTCAGCACCAGATATTTTTACCGCTTCATCCCAAATAAGCGACTGTACACCTGCTACTGGTTTCCAATGATAACGGAAGAAAGTACTCTTACCTTCTTTGTTGAGCAAACGGTAGGTATGAATACCAAAACCTTCCATCATGCTAAAGCTACGCGGCAATGCACGATCACTCATAAGCCAAATCAGGTTATGCATCGTCTCTGGGCTTAGCGAGACAAAGTCCCAAAAGGTATCGTGGGCAGATGCCGCTTGCGGAAACCCGCGATCCGGCTCCGGCTTGACTGCATGAATGAGATCAGGAAACTTAATAGCATCTTGAATAAAGAAGATAGGCATATTATTACCGACTAAATCCCAATTACCTTCTTCTGTGTACATCTTGACTGCAAATCCGCGTACGTCACGGGGCGTATCCTTTGAGCCTTTATTACCAGCAACTGTTGAGAAGCGGGTAAATACAGGAGTCTGCTTACCGGTCTCAGTTAGTATTTTAGCTGTTGTATACTCTTCTAACGATTCAGTTAATTCAAAATAACCATGCGCCGCACTACCACGCGCATGGAC
>NZ_DDNS01000024.1:1826-2256 GCF_002341255.1 Psychrobacter sp. UBA2514 | reverse complement strand
ATACGCTCATGGTCAAAGTGGTTGATCTTTTCACGTAGTACAAAATCTTCTAATAGCGTAGGACCACGTGCGCCTGCTTTTAATGAGTTTTGATTGTCGCTGATAGCCACGCCTTGTTGGGTAGTCAATACTTTGGTGTCATCACCTGCGCGCTGATGGGTTTCGCCCCCATTGCCGCGTTCAGTATTCATGTCTTTGGCTGGGTCGGTATGATCGATATTATTATTCATAAAACATCCTATCTAATGAGTAAAATAGTCTCTTCTAAGACCATTAAAAATGTGCTTACACAGGTGTTGTATCCTTTGGGATAATACTGACTTCATCTGTCGATTATCTGTCTGTGATGCTGCATGACCAATTATTAAAAAAGATAAAGGAATAAAAGGCATACGGTTTATCTTACCCAAAAACTAAGTCGCTTATAGTT
>NZ_DDNS01000024.1:1377-1681 GCF_002341255.1 Psychrobacter sp. UBA2514 | reverse complement strand
CAAAAACTAAGTCGCTTATAGTTGCGTATATAGTGAAAGTTGTTGATGTTTGGTTAAAGTTTACGTGCGCAGTCACTCAACCGCTTGACGGCTTTTGAGCCAGCCTAAACGTTAACAATCCAATCTTGTAATTTAGTTATTCTTTAAGGTATGCTTTATGGCGTACTAGAGATCATCGATAAATAACATTGGCATGGTTTTTAGCCATATATTTATCTCTTTTTTATATCACTATAAGGCTATCGACTATGTTACCAACTTCAAATTTCTCGTCCAAAAAACCTTACTGCTCATTATTGGCGGG
>NZ_DDNS01000024.1:450-1211 GCF_002341255.1 Psychrobacter sp. UBA2514 | reverse complement strand
GCATCAATGGGACTCCTGGCATTGACCATCAGCCAAACCGCTGCCGCTATCACGACCAAGAACGTCACTTATACAGTGGATAACCAAGCGTACGAGGGCTATTACGCCAAAGCCGATAAGCCCTACGCTCCTTTTATCTTGTTGATTCATGACTGGGATGGTCTAACCGACTATGAGCGCAAACGCGCTGATATGCTAGCGAATGAAGGTTACAACGTACTGGCAGCAGACATGTTTGGGCAAGGCATTCGTCCGACCTCTGTCGAAGAAAATAAGCGTTTAACAGGCGAATTGTATGACGATCGCAACAAAATGCGCCGCATACTACAAGGTGCGTTAAATGCTGGACGACTGGAGGGTAATGATGTGCGCAACGGCACGACCATGGGATACTGTTTCGGTGGTACGGTTGCATTAGAGTTAGCCCGTTCAGGCTTCCCGCAAAAAGCCTTTGTCCCCTTCCATGGAGCCTTTGATACTCCGACCGGTCAAAGTTATGACAAGACCACTGGCGAGATATTGGTATTCCACGGCTCAGCTGACCAGTCTGTCTCTCTAGAGAGCTTTGCAACGCTAGGCAAGACCTTGGAAGCCTCCAACGTACCGCACGAGATGATTACCTATAGCGGCGCACCCCATGCCTTTAGCGTATTTGGCAGTGACAGATATGATGCACGCGCCGATGAGCGCTCTTGGAAACGTTATTTAGACTTCTTAGCAGATGAGTATAAATAATCTAATCGTATAAAAATATCAGTCAC
>NZ_DDNS01000024.1:0-337 GCF_002341255.1 Psychrobacter sp. UBA2514 | reverse complement strand
AATCGTATAAAAATATCAGTCACCATATAAGCAATGCAAAAAAAAACCTCAACGAATCATCGGTGAGGTGTCTTTTTTTGACGTTCTAATCATTTAATACTTCTGAAAGACCAACAGCTGATTATTGGCAGGCATCGCGTACGTTCTGCTAAGCGTTAGATGATGCATATTTGCTAAATTTACAATGTCTTCTTTATGACGGATACCACTGTCAGAATTACCTTGCCTTAACATCGCATCAAATCGCTGGTTGCCCGCACTGGTATAGTTACCATGTTCGTTAAATGGGCCATAGACAATCAGCTTACCATCCACAGGTAACGCATCACCAGCCAGT
>NZ_DDNS01000020.1:74229-74414 GCF_002341255.1 Psychrobacter sp. UBA2514 | reverse complement strand
CACGACAGAACCCGGCTTATCGGTTTACCAAACCTTTTTTATCATTTGTTGTAGTAAGTAAGTGCAGTTAATTTGAATGACATTCATTTTTTTGCAAAAAATGCCCATTAGGGGTTGACGGCGGTCAGCAGCTTGGGCATAATGTGCAGCCTAAAACGGCGATGTAGCTCAGCTGGTTAGAGCGC